>JBEPVC010000174.1:0-5070 GCA_041691235.1 Chitinophagaceae bacterium | reverse complement strand
CATTGGCAACAGAACTACCGCCGAATTTTAAAACTTGCATTGTAAGTTATGAGTTATGAGTTGTAAGTTATGAGTTATGAGTGAAATTGCTTAAAAGCCCAAAGGATGGTATGGAATTGTTTAACCCTTGCGGGTTGTAATAATGGTAGTCAAGGAAATGGAAGTCACTTCCGAGGGGATGTTATTTATGTTATTATTTATCACGATGGAAACGAAAATACATCAATTGAATGTAATGAGAAAATTTAAACGAAATTTTTAAATCTAAAAAGAAATTGACAATTTCAGGTGAAAAAAAACTTGTTTTCTATTCATAAATATCTTTTCTGTGGCCTATTGCAATAACCAAAATATGGAGGGCTTTGTCTTCTATCTCATAAATAATTCGGTAATCTCCAACTCTTATGCGGTATGAACTTTTAAATCCTTTCAATTTTTTACAACCGGGCGGTCTTGGCTCAAGTGAAAGCGAGGAAATATCTTCAATTATTTTATTGTGAATAAACAAAGGAAGAATTATTAATTTTTTACGGGCAGTTTTTGATAAAAGCACTTCGTAAACGGTCATTATTTTTTCTTTCTATTTTTAAGATAGTCGGTAAGCGGTATGTACTTTTCGTTCTTATCATTCTTTACTTTCCTATAAAGTGCAATATCTTCTTTCATTTCCAATTCCTCAATCAGGAATTGATATTCTTTTAATGACAATTGCACAGCAGTTTTTTTTCCTTCTTTATCCATTACAAATTGAGGGTTCAAGGTCATAATTGCTGTTTTTTATAATTGCGAAATTACTAATTACTGTTTACTTTTCAGTATTTTCATCCTCCATTACGATTGCTGCTTTTTAATTTTTAAATTTTAATTTTTTATGGACAATAAGGCGTCTCAAGGGTTGCAGCATTTCAGGAATTATGTAGGTATTAAATTTCAGTTGTATAACAGCCTTTTTACTTCATTGCCTTTTCACCGGATTGAAAAAACAGGAATTCTTTTATCTCTGTTTGTAAATATTTGTGAAGAAGGTTATAAAAAGAAACAGAGCCCATCAGAAATTATTGAAGATTTTTTTTTGAAACATACTTCTTATACAAAACAACATGAGAAGCTCGATCTTCTTTTTCGTTTTATTCAATATGTGGAGCGGCAGGTTGTTTTATTTGACGCGCTTGAAGACGCTGCGTTTACGCATGTGCACGACACAGGCGGTGCAGGCACATTAAAGCAGTTGGAACTTGAAGTAACCCAAAATAAAAAAGAAGAAGCATTAAAAAAGAAGCTCGAAGATTTTTCCATTAAGCTGGTGCTTACCGCGCACCCGACTCAATTTTACCCAGGCTCGGTTTTAGGAATCATCAATGATCTTTCAAAATCTCTTTCAGATAACAATGCAGCGCAGATAAATATGTATCTGCAGCAACTTGGCAAAACACCATTTTTCAAAAAAGAAAAACCATCTCCTTATGATGAGGCAATGAGCTTGCTCTGGTATCTTGAAAATGTTTTTTTTGCAGCTGCAGGAAGAATTATTTCATTCCTTAAGAATCAATTTCCGGATGCTGTTAATTTAAATAATCCAATTATTAATATGGGCTTCTGGCCTGGCGGTGACAGGGACGGCAATCCTTTTGTAACAACCGAAACTACTTTAAAAGTAGCTGATGCCCTACGCGGTGGAATTATAAAATGCTATTATCTTGAAATTCGGAAACTCAGGCGACGCCTTACTTTCAAAGGAGTCGATGTGCAATTACAGGAACTGGAAAAACAATTATACAATAACATTTTTATTCCAGGTAATCGTACCAACATCACCAAAAAAGATATTCTTGAGGTATTAAATAATATAAGAGAAACGCTTATTTACCAACACAATGGATTGTTTCTGCATCTTATCAATAACCTCATAAGTAAAGTTCATGTTTTTGGTTTGCACTTTGCTTCTCTTGATATAAGACAAGATAGCTCCGTTCTTAAAAAAGTGCTTAATACATTGGCGGCATCTAATAAATTTTTTCCTGAAAATTATCCTGCGCTAAGCGAAGAAAAAAAGATTGAATTTCTTACAACCAATACAGAAATACTTTCTGAAAAAGATTATAAAGATCCAATAATTAATGATACAATCGAAAGTATAAAGGCAGTAAAATTAATTCAGCAATACAATGGCGAAGCAGGCTGCAACCGCTATATCATAAGTCACTCAATGAGTGCGTTGAATGTTTTGGAAGTGTATGGCTTGTTTGTATTGTGTGGCTGGAAAAAGCAAAATCTCAACATTGACATTGTTCCTCTTTTTGAAACCATTGACGACTTGCAAAATGCTGCGTCTACCCTAAATACGTTATATAAGAATTCAGAATATAAACAGCATTTAAAAAGAAGAAATAATTTGCAAACCATAATGCTTGGTTTTTCTGATGGAACCAAAGACGGCGGATATTTAATGGGAAACTGGAGCATTTACAAAGCCAAAGAAGAATTAACTGCTATTTCAAAACAATACGGTATTGATGTAATTTTCTTTGATGGACGTGGCGGCCCCCCTGCAAGAGGCGGAGGGAAAACACATAAGTTTTATGCATCAATGGGTAAAAATATTTCCAACAAAGAAATACAATTAACCATACAAGGACAGACAGTTAGTTCCAATTTCGGAACAATTGATTCTGCGCAATATAATATTGAACAATTAATTCATGCAGGCATTTCAAATGATATTTTTTCGAGCCGCAATGTTACTTTAGAAAAAGAAGAAGAAGAATTGCTGCAGGAATTAGCCAATGAAAGTTTTGTCGCATATACCGGGCTTAAGAATCACCCTGACTTTATGGATTATCTCACTTATATAAGCCCGCTAAGGTTTTACAGTGAAACAAATATCGGCAGCCGCCCTGCAAAACGCGGTGGCTCAGGAAAAATGAATTTAGAAGATCTCAGGGCAATTCCTTTTGTAGGTGCATGGAGCCAGCTTAAGCAAAATGTAACCGGCTATTATGGTGTAGGCTCGGCCTTACAGAAATTGGAAAGCAAAGGAAAGTTTAACCAATTAAAAGCACTTTATAAAAACTCATTATTTTTTAAAACCCTTATTGATAATTGTGAAATGGCAATGAAGAAATGTTTCTTTCCGCTAACAGAACATTTATCTAAAGATGAAAAATATGGTGATATCTGGAATATGATTTATAAAGAATTTATCATTACAGAAAAATATCTTTTTCAACTAAGTGGCCACAATGAGCTGATGGCTGAATACGAAGTAGAACAAATATCAATAAGCATGCGTGAAAAAATTGTGTTGCCATTGGTGACCATTCAGCAATTTGCTATTGCCAATATTCGTGAAATAGAAAAAGAACTGGTGAAAAATAGTTTAAAGGAAACGTTTGAAAAGCTGGTGATGCGTTGTTCATTCGGTATTATAAATGCCGGAAGAAATTCGGCTTAGGAATTTTTATGAACTGATTAGCGAAAATCTTTTATTGATAATGCAAATTAAAATGTAATGGCAAAAAAAACAGTGGTATTCATACATGGCTTATGGATTCATGCAAGCTCATGGCAACCATGGATGCAATTTTTTAATGATAAAGGCTATGACACGTTAAATCCCGGTTGGCCGGGCGATTCAGCAACCGTTGAAGAATCACGCGTTAATGCGAAATCTATTGCAAATCGCGGTGTGGTGGAAGTTGCAGACAGCTATGCTAAGGTAATTACATCTCTTCCTGAACCGCCGGTTGTTATTGGCCATTCATTTGGCGGCTTAATCGCGCAGGTTATCTTAGGACGTGGGATTGCTGCCGCAGGAATTGCGATAGATCCTGCACCCATAAAAGGAGTATGGCAGTTACCGCTTTCAGCATTGAAAGCTTCGTTTCCAGTACTTGGCAATCCATTCAATCTTAAAAAAGCTGTTTCTCTTACATTTGATCAATTCAGGTATGGATTTGCAAACGCAATACCGGAAGAGGAGGCACGGGAACTTTATTCCAGATGGACAATTCCCGCTCCCGGCAGGCCATTATTCCAGGCTGCAACAGCAACATTCAATCCCGGTGCAGAAACAAAAGTGAATACAAAAAATTCAACACGCGGACCATTGCTCATCACAGGCGGAGAAGAAGATCACATAGCTCCACCAATACTCGGCAAAGCATCTCTTAAAAAATATAATTCATCTGTTACTACAGAATTTAAATTATTTAAAGGCCGGGGCCATTCATTAATTGTTGATCATGGGTGGCGCGAAGTTGCTGAATACTCGCTTGAATGGCTTAATAAAAACGGTTTCTGATAGATCGGCTTATGTATAAATAAAGAAGAAAGGCCGGATCATTTTTTCTTCAGCCAGTTATTATCAACAAGCCAATCCGTAAGACGTTGCGGCCACGATTTAATTATATGCTTCACCCACCAGTCCTTTGCCTGTTCGGGTTCATTCTTTTTATTTTCAAAACCCGGAGCGCCATTTTGCCAAAGCGGAATTACAAACGAACTGTCCTGCGACAAAACTGAGATACTTAGAAAAATGAAAAGAACACTAAATAAATAACGGGAAAAAAATTTAAAAGGCATACTCAAAGTTCTAACTTAAATTATAATACAATTGAATGCCTTCTAAATATAGCTATACTATTTTACTTTTTTGCAAACTTCATGTTTGCCATTATAATGTGAAATTAGTTCAGTAATATTTCCTGATGCATCTTTTACAAATTCAATTCTTGCATCGATAATCTTCAGGTAAAAATTGTTTTCATCTTCTGCAAATAAAGGAGATTTTGGCAAGCCACCTTGCGGCGCTTCTATTTGTAAACTGCCGTTTTCCAGCGTAACATATACATGATGCTTCTTGTCAAAATCATAATGGCCAATATATTTTTTTAAAACATCATCAGAAAGTTTTATGCCTGAATGATTACGTATTAATTCATATGGTTCATGAAAAACAACTGCTGATAAATCTGCATTAATTGTTGACATTGCTTCACCAAACCAACCTTCATTATTCAGTAAAATGATCGTTACGTCTTCACCAGGAAAATAACATAAGTATGAAATAAA
>JBEPVC010000173.1:0-5130 GCA_041691235.1 Chitinophagaceae bacterium | reverse complement strand
TCGCTCAGGCTTATTTCTTTTATCCAGAAATATAATTTCATTATCAGCCTTTCAAAGAATGGTAACTCGTTATCCTGCGAAAGAAATTTTTCCAACACTATAAATTGAAAATCGCCAACAACATTATTTCTTTGAAGGCTTTCATACCGGCTTGTAATATTTACTTCTTTATTCGACACCATTTCTTCCACCACTTTGCGGAACATTAAATTTATTCTTGGCTGCATGCGAAACCCTAAACGCAATTCTACTCTTATAACTTCATTTGGAATAATTGTTTCAACGCTAAACTCACTGGTATAAGGATCGTCTTGCGTATCCACATGAACAAACCAATAAATATCCGCGCGTTTTGGCTTCCGGTTTAAAATAGAATAAATGATTTTGTGTTCGATTTCTTTTGGATTATTTGCGCTCGTTAAATAAACAAGATGTGTTGCATACTTTGGAATGGTGAGATCGTTGCTGAGTTCCTGCATCATAGGCAGGTATTGTTCCATGCGCACAAATTCAACATAACGGTTATTAACTTTTCGCGCCCTGAACCATATATACATTATGCTGAAAAGGCCACCACCTACAATAAGGGTTACAAAACCACCATGTGGAAATTTTTTAAGATTAGCAAATAAGAAACTAAGTTCTATACAAAGATAAACAGCGAGGTACAGGTATATTAAAAATTTAGGTGTACGACGGGATACAAGAAAATTTGCAAAAAGCATGGAAGTGGCCAGCATGCAAAGCGTAATAGCAAGCCCATACGCAGCCTGCATATTGGATGATGTTCTGAAATATATGGTAATGCCACAACATCCTAAAAACAAAACAGTATTAATACCCGGAATAAATAATTGCCCTCTTTCTTCAGTAGGGTAATTTATTTTCATTTTTGGCCACAGGTTCAATCGCATGCTCTCACTGATAAGTGTAAACGAACCGCTTATCAAAGCCTGGCTGGCAATAATAGCGGCAACAGTTGCAATTATAATTCCTATTATCTTAAAGCTTTCCGGCATAATTCCATAAAAAGGATTAAAGCCATCATCTATAAAATTTTTTGTAAAAATTTTACCAGTATGACTGTGTAAAAGCCATGCACCTTGGCCCAAATAATTAATGATTAGGGCTGTCTTTACATATATCCATGAAACGCGGATGTTTCCCCTACCGCAATGGCCAAGATCGCTATACAAAGCCTCCGCCCCGGTAGTACATAAAAATACTGCGCCTAATAACCAAAAGCCACCAGGGTAACGTGTCAATAATTTGATAGCATAATATGGATTAAAGGCTTTAAAAATATACAAGTCATCAAAGATGTGTACAAATCCTAATATACCCAGCATTAAAAACCAGGTAAACATAATTGGCCCAAACATTTTACCTATAGAAGCTGTGCCAAATTGTTGTGCAAAAAAAAGAACCGCTAATATGCCCAATACAATATAAACGATAGTGGCATTTCCAATTTCACTAAAAAAAGGAATTTGTTTTAACCCTTCAATTGCTGCAGTAACAGAGATGGGGGGAGTAATCATACCATCTGCAAGCAAAGAAGCGCCACCAATAATTGCAGGAAATACGAGCCATTTTCTTTGTCTTCTCACCAAAGCATATAAAGAAAATATTCCTCCTTCACCCCGGTTATCTGCCTTTAAAGTAAGCGTAACATATTTTATAGTTGTTTGAAGCGTAAGCGTCCAGATGATACAAGATAAGCCGCCCAATATGAGTTCAGGAGAAATTATTTTATCTTCTATTATAGCGTTTAAAACGTAGAGTGGTGAAGTTCCAATGTCTCCATAAATAATTCCTAATGCAATAAGTAACCCCGCTCCTCTTACTTTATTGAGATTTGTACTCACAGCTCAAATTTAAGTTCTTAAAAGAAAATTTTATACAAATACCTGGCATGTTCCATTTTAAAAAATATCTGCAAATGTAGAGTGAATCATAATATCGGCAAGGATAATAATTAAACGAGTCCAATAAAAAAATCCCCTTCAAATTTTTGAAGAGGATTTATATTTTTTAAAAAATTAAACGACTATAAAGCAATTTGCCTTTCGGTCATCATTTTTCTTAAGTTGATAAGTCCGTAGCGCATGCGGCCAAGTGCGGTATTAATACTGCAGTCAGTCAATTTAGCTATTTCCTTAAAACTTAAATCAGCATAATGTCTCATTACAATAACTTCTCTTTGATCTTCCGGAAGCATGTCGAGTAATTTTCTTACTCTTTCATGGCTTTGTGTTTGCATCATTTTTTCATCAGCGCCTGCTTCAGAAAAATTGATTACTTCAAAAATGTCACGGTCGTCACTTGTTTTAATAGAAGGACTACGTTTAATTTTTCTGAAATGATCAACGCACAAATTGTGCGCAATACGCATTACCCATGGTAAAAATTTTCCTTCATCGGTATATCGGCCACCATTAATAGTATCGATTACTTTAATGAAAGCGTCCTGGAAAATATCTTCTGCGAGATATTTGTCCTTTACCAATAAATAAATAGAAGTGTAGATTTTGTCTTTGTAACGTTGTACAAGACTCGAAAGAGCTTCAGCATCACCATCAAGGTAAAGGTGGATCAACTGCTGATCAGAAAGATTGTTCATGGATTTCATAAACGGTTACGATTTTTGGTTTAGGATATTGTGTAAGTCAACCAATTAAAGGGAAAATAATGAGGGAATCTCTATTGCGAAGCGCAGAAAGTTCTTCATTCTTTCAGGATAATTGGAAGGCCTAAATTATGACAATAAATAAAACTTCCAAATATTTTTTAACTTTTTTTTACTAATAATTAAATATTGAGGAATACTACTCGCGAACCCTATGGCGTAAAATTACGATTCGTTATTTTTGCTGATTACAAATGAATACAACTAAAGTCTCAAAAAAAAAATCAGGCCCTGCAGAAAAAATTTCCGGTAATAATAATATCTATATAAAAGGTGCCAGGGTTCATAATCTTAAAAATATAAGTGTTGAAATTCCCCGCAATAAATTTATTGTAGTTACCGGTGTATCCGGTTCCGGAAAATCATCTCTTACTATAGATACCTTATTTGCAGAAGGCCAGCGCCGCTATGCTGAAAGCCTTAGTGCGTATGCACGACAGTTTATGGCGCGAATGAATAAACCTGATGTTGATTATATAAAAGGGCTTTGTCCTGCAATTGCTATTGAACAAAAAGTAATTACCAGAACGCCGCGATCTACGGTGGGAAGCATGACTGAAATATATGATTACCTGCGGCTTTTATTTGCAAGAGTAGGAAAAACAATTTCTCCTGTTTCAGGGCGTGAAGTAAAAAAAGATGATGTAAACGATGTTGTAAAATCAATTGCAAGTTTTAAAAACGGCGATAAGATTTTATTACTGGTTACTTTTAAACAACATCATAACAGGGATTTAAAAGAAGAGCTGAACATCTTAATGCAAAAAGGCTTTTCAAGAATTTATGCTGATAAAGAAATTATAAGAATTGAAGACCTGCAGGAGAAAAAAAATCTTTCGGGAATTTTTACACACAAGACATCCTATGTATTAATTGACCGCCTTGTCGTAAAAGATTTTGATGAAGATGACAATCATCGTATATCCGACTCCGTTACTACTGCTTTTTATGAAGGCGAGGGCGAAGTAACATTGGAAATTAATGGAAAAGAAATTTTGCATTTCTCCAATAAGTTTGAATTGGATGGAATTAAGTTTGAAGAACCCGTTCCAAATTTATTTTCTTTTAATAATCCTTATGGGGCTTGTCCTGTTTGTGGCGGTTTTTCTTTAGTGCTTGGTATCGATCCTGATTTAGTGATACCTGATAAAAGATTAAGTGTTTACGAAAATGCTATTGCTCCCTGGCGGGGAGAAAAGCTGGGATTATGGAAAGAGCGGCTTATTCGTGTAGCCAACCGTTTTGATTTTCCGGTTCATAAACCAATAATTGATCTTACAACAGCACAATACAATTTGCTGTGGACAGGCAATGAATATTTTTCCGGGCTTGATGAGTTTTTTAAAGAGGTGGAACAGAACTTATATAAAATTCAATATCGCGTTTTGCTTAGCCGTTATCGTGGCCGAACGCTTTGCCCTGAATGCAACGGTTATCGCTTGCGAAAAGAGGCTTTGTATGTACAGGTAAACCACAAGAATATTGGAGAGCTCTGTGAAATGCCGGTAAAAGATCTTGCTGTTTGGTTTAATGAAATCGAATTATCAGAATATGATCGGTCTGTGGCAAAAAGAATTTTAATAGAAATTAATAATCGTCTTCAAACCCTGCTGGATGTTGGCCTTGGTTACCTCACGCTTAACAGGCTGGCAAATTCTTTAAGTGGGGGAGAAAGCCAACGCATACAATTAACACGTAGCCTGGGTAGCAATCTTACCAATTCCCTTTACATACTGGATGAACCTTCAATAGGGCTGCATACAAGAGACACTGAACGGCTGATTGTTGTTTTGAAAAACCTTCGTAATCTTGGCAACACTGTTGTTGTGGTAGAACATGATGAAACTATGATGAGAGAAGCAGATCACATAATTGATATGGGGCCGCTGGCAAGTCATTTAGGCGGAGAAATCATTGCGGAAGGAAGTTATAATACTATTGTCGGCAATCCTGAAAGCCTTACGGGAAAATATTTAAAAGGAGAACTATCCATTGATCCTCCAAAGTACATTAGAAAATGGAATCGGTCTATAACGGTTAAGGGTGCACGCCAAAATAATTTAAAGAACATTGACGTGATAATTCCTTTAAATGTATTGTGTGTCATAAGCGGTGTAAGTGGAAGCGGTAAAACTACCCTGGTAAAACAGATTTTATTTCCTGCGTTAAAAAAACTGAAGGGAGAATTTGCAGAAAAAGTTGGATTGAGTAAAGGGCTTGATGGGGATGTTGATTATATTTCTCAAATAGAAATGATAGATCAAAATCCTATAGGAAAATCTTCGCGAAGCAACCCTGTTACTTATATAAAAGCATACGATGAAATAAGGGAGTTATATAGCAAACAACCTTTAAGTAAAATACGCGGGTATTTGCCAAAGCATTTTTCATTTAATGTAGATGGCGGCCGTTGCGATTCGTGTAAAGGAGAAGGCGAGCAG
>JBEPVC010000172.1:0-5133 GCA_041691235.1 Chitinophagaceae bacterium | reverse complement strand
CTTCCGGAGTAAAGGTCATTGTAAGCTTTCCTTTTCCTTTTATAACGGTGTCGGTTGCACGATATTGATCTCCAAATGCATGACGGCCCACGATAATGGGTGCAGTCCAGTTTGGAACCAATCTAGGAATATTTTTCATTACAATCGGCTCACGAAAAACAGTCCCATCAAGTATGTTTCTAATGGTTCCGTTAGGGCTCTTCCACATCTGTTTCAAATTAAATTCTTTTACTCTTGCTTCGTCCGGAGTTATGGTTGCACACTTAATTCCCACGCCACATTCTTTTATTGCGTTGGCCGCATCAATGGTAACCTGGTCGTTTGTGGCATCGCGGTGCTCCATGCCGAGATCAAAATATTTTATATCAAGATCAAGATAAGGCAGTATCAGTTTATCTTTTATATATTTCCAAATGATCCGAGTCATTTCATCACCATCGAGCTCCACAACGGGATTGGTTACTTTAATTTTTGCCATGGTAAATTTTGATTAATACGGATTTGTTATTTTTTATTTCTGCAATTTATGTTGAAAATCATATTCGGAATTCAATAATACAATTCATTTATCCTGCTAAAGATTCTTTATTATTTCATCTGCAAACTCACTTGTTTTAAGAAGCGTAGCGTCTTTCATAAGATTATAAAAATCTATAGTAACCTTTTTGCTTCTTATCGTTTTACCTACACCGTTAGTTATCAAGTCTGCAGCTTCTTTCCAATTCATATAATCAAGCATCATTACACCACTCAATATTACCGAAGATGGGTTCATTGTATTGGTATTGGCAAATCTTGGCGCGGTTCCGTGCGTTGCTTCAAACACAGCATGCCCCGTTAAATAATTAATGTTGGCACCGGGGGCAATGCCTATTCCGCCTACCTGTGCAGCCAATGCATCACTTATGTAATCGCCATTTAAATTTAAAGTTGCAATAACGGAATAATCCTGCGGAGCAAGTAAAGCCTGTTGCAAAAAATTATCTGCGATGGCATCTTTTATAATTACTTTACCGCCAATCGAACTGATACGCATTTCTTCATTCGCAACAGCTTCTCCATCAGATTTTTTTGTTTTTTCCCATTGCTGCCACGTATATACATCACCTGCAAATTCTGTTTCCGCTAATTGATAGCCCCAATTTTTAAATGCGCCTTCTGTAAACTTCATGATATTGCCTTTATGCACAAATGTTACAGAAGGTAATTTATTGGCAATGGCGTATTGAATGGCAGAACGTATCAATCGCTCAGAACCTTCTTTGCTTACAGGCTTAATTCCAAAAGAAGACGTTTCGGGAAAACGAATATTTTTTACATGCAATTCATTTTGCAAAAAATCCAATAACTTTTTTGCGTCTGGAGTTCCGGTCATGTATTCAATACCGGCATAAATATCTTCAGTATTTTCCCTGAAAATTACCATGTTTACTTTTTCAGGTTGCCACATTGGAGAAGGGACTCCCTCAAAATATCTCACAGGCCTAAGATTCACATACAAATCGAGCTCCTGGCGTAAAGCCACATTGAGACTGCGAATGCCGCCGCCAACAGGCGTTGTCAGAGGCCCTTTAATTGCAATCAAATATTTTTTAAAAGCCTCCATAGTTGCGGCAGGCATCCACTCACTAGTATGGTTAAACGCTTTTTCACCGGCAAGTACCTCAAGCCATTCAATTTTTCTTTTTCCGCCATACGCTTTTTTAATTGCTGCATCAAAAACACGCACACTTGCTCTCCAGATATCTGGGCCAATTCCATCGCCTTCAATAAAAGGTATAGTGGGTTTTTCCGGTACATTCAATAATCCATCGGCCCCCATTGTAATTATTTCACCCATGTTTTTGTTTAATTATTTTACCTAAAAATTTATGGAGCAATTTACCCAGTCTGCATCAAATTTTACTGCTTCATATTTTTTATAAAAATTAATCGCAGGCTCATTCCAATCCAATACTTGCCATACAATGCCACTATAATTTTTTTCCTGCGCTTCTTCTATTAATTTATCGAATAATAATTTGCCTATTCCATTACCACGCATTTCGTTATTCACTAAAAAATCTTCAAGATACATGCGTTGTCCTTTCCATGTTGAATAACGAATATAGTATAACGCAAATCCCTGCACAACGTTATCAACTTCCGCTACAAACGCCCACCACACCGGATTTTTACCAAAACCACTTTGCTCAAAATGATCTAAAGTAACCGTTACTTCTTCAGGAGCCCTTTCATAAACAGCCAATTGCTGAACTAACTGCATTAGCCTGGCGCAGTCATTTTTTTCAGCTTTTCTTATTATAATCTCCATTAGTCAATTTCAAAAATTCAAAATCAAAAATTACAATTCAGACTGCAGATCTACATTAGTGCCTGTTCAACATCATTCAAAATATCCTCTATGTTTTCTATACCTACACTCATTCTTATCAATCCATCTGTAATGCCATATTTTTCTCTTTTTTCTTTTGGTACTCCATAATGTGTCATTGATGCGGGATGAGATAAAAGTGTATCGCAGGTACCTAACGACACCGCCCTTACACACATTTGCAATTTGTCAATAAATTTTTTACCAGCTTCTAATCCATCTTTTAATTCAAAGCTTAACATAGCACCAGGGTGAGCCATTTGTTTTTTTGCCGTCTTAAAGTCCGGGTGAGAATCAAGCCCTAAATAATTTACCTTTTTTACAGCACTTTGTTGTTGTAAAAATTTCGCAACTTTCATTGCATTATTGCAGTGGCGTTCCATTCTGACTTCTAAAGTTTTCATTCCCTGGGTTAATAAAAACGCATCGAAAGAATTGCTGTTGCCTCCTAACAGTCTGTGTACTTTTGTCATTCTTGTTTCCATGTGTTCAATATGCCTGCTCAACAAAGCACCGCCAATTGCAGTTCCGTGGCCATTCAAAAATTTAGTAGTAGAATGAAAAACATAGTCAACTCCATATTTAAAAGGCTGCTGCAAATATGGCGTTGCAAAGGTATTATCAACAGCAACTATTAAATTATTGCGTTTAGCCAGCCTGGTTAGTTCTTGAATATCTACACATTGTATGGTTGGATTTGCAGGTGTTTCCAGGTAAAGCAATTTTATTTTGTCATCGCTTCTTAATGCTTCTTCGGCTTTACCCAAATCTCTTAAATCAACTATTATTGCTTCAATGCCCAGTTGAGGTAATACTTTTTCCATCAGTTCCTGTGTGCCGCCGTACAAAGAAAAGTGAGAAAGAATTTTATCACCTGACTTTAAATTTCCCAATAGTAAAGTAGATAACGCAGCCATGCCACTCGCATGCAAAAGTGTTTTTAATTTTATCGGTTCCCCATTTTCATCATTCACTTTAAAGCTTTCCAGTGCCGAGATTTTTTCTTCTGCTTCTGTTATGGTAGGGTTACCCCAGCGGCTATAAATAAATCCTTTTTCCTCACCGTTAAAACGCCGCATGCCTTGATCTGCATTATCAAAAACATAAGTACTACTTGCATAAATAGGTGTAAGATGTGCGTTGTTGCCATCTTTTTGATGTCCGCTGTGAATGGCTAATGACCCAAAACCTGTAAGCACATTTTTTTTTAAAGGCATGTGTATAATTAATAGACCGAAATGAAAAAATGAATATTTAAGTTTGGCAAAAGTAGGAAAAACATGAAGCAACTATTGCAACAATATGCAGCGTATAATCTGTGGGCAAATAAATTAATAACTGAAAAGATCGCTGAATTACCAATTGAAATTATAAACAAAGAAATGAATAGCAGCTTTGGCAGTATTTACAAAACATTTATTCATTTAATGGATGTGGAAAGTATTTGGTGGCAGCGGTTAAAATTGCAGGAGCGTGTAGAATGGCCCGGGAAAAATTTCGATGGAAATTTTCAATCCCTTGCTAAGGAATTGCTTTTACTTTCAAGGCAATGGTATGAATGGGTGCAAAGTGCCAACGAAGTAAACATCACTCATGTGTTTGGATATCAGAATTCCAAAAAAGAATATTTTAAGCAACCTGTTTACGAAATGCTTTTGCAGGTATTTAATCACCAGACTTTTCACCGCGGGCAAATAGTTACTATGCTTCGTCATAATGGAATTGAAAAAATTCCGCCAACGGATTTTATTGTTTTTAGCAGAAGTAAGCCTTCTGTTGCAGGGAAATAAAATCATTTGGGTTTTGAAAAATCTAAGCTATTGAGCCGCTGGTAAAACCTCGTCAAGCTTGTTATCTTTGACAAACTTATCCCTTGCTTCTGAAAATTCAGCTTGCAAAGAAACTGCCGCGGTAAGCGCCTCATCAGCTTTTGAATGTATTTCTGGTATTTGCTTTTCGAGAAGCGTGTTACCCAAATTAATGTTATCCGCTTCCAGTTGCGCTACTTTTTTTAATAAAGAAGTTTGGCTGTTCACAACATCTTCAAGCTCACGTAACATCTTATCCATCATTCGTAATTTTTCTGTTTTATCCATGGTATTTTCTTTTTAAAAATTTATTAATATGACAACTGCTATCTAATATGATGCCCCGTATTTTTCTAAAGCAAAATTTAGCTTAAAACAAAAATATAATTTGGAAATTTTTTAAGATTCAGCTGGTTATTCCGGCGTATTATATGCCCACCTTACCAGTGTTGCACCCCAGGTGAAACCGCCACCAAAAGCAGCAAGTACAATGTTATCTCCTTTTTTTAATTGCTTTTCCCATTCCCATAAACACAAAGGAATAGTGGCAGAAGTTGTGTTGCCATAGCGCTGAATATTTATCATTACTTTATCCATGCTTAAGCCCATGCGGCTGGCTGTTGCATCAATAATTCTTTTATTGGCCTGGTGTGGAACCAGCCACGCAATATCATCACCTGTTAAATGATTTCTCTCCAGTAATTCATAAGAAACATCAGCCATACCTTTTACAGCAAATTTAAAAACAGCCGGTCCTTCCTGGAAAATGTAATGTTCTTTTGCCATTACAGTTTCTATAGAAGCAGGCTTAGCAGAACCTCCTGCAACCATTTTAAGATATTCCACTCCGCTTCCATCTGTTTTTAGAAGACTATCCTGTATGCCATAACCTTCTTCATTTGGTTCCAGTAAAATAGCTGCGGCCGCATCTCCAAAAAGTACACAGGTCTT
>JBEPVC010000171.1:0-5136 GCA_041691235.1 Chitinophagaceae bacterium | reverse complement strand
GGCCCGTATTTTTTATATGCATGGATTGCGGGCGCATTTCTTTCAATTGTAGATGCAATGATATGGAGTGAGCTGGGTGCTGCATTTCCAAAAGCAGGTGGCTCTTATAATTTTTTGAAAGAAGCGTACGGAAAAAAAAGCGCCGGTAAGATGATGAGCTTTTTATTTGTCTGGCAGACAATGATACAGGCGCCACTTGTAATTGCGTCAGCGGCAATAGGATTTGCAAAATACTTTTCTTACCTGGTTCCTCTGAATTCTGTTACCGAAAAATTTATAAGTGGAAGTGTTATAGTGCTTATTGTTATTTTATTGTATCGTAAAATTGAAGCGATTGGTAAAATAAGTTTGTTTTTATGGAGTGGCGTTATCATTACAATGTTTTGGATAATTGGCGGCGGAATTGCTCATGGAAATTTTTTAAGCCCAATAAGAAATATCAACAACGGACTTACTGTTGATTATGCATTTGTGACTGCAATAGGTTTTGCAAGTGTAAAATCTGTTTACAGTTATTTAGGTTATTACAATATTTGCCATTTGGGCAGTGAAATAAAAAATCCATCCAAAAATATTCCGCGTAGCATGTTCATTTCAATTGCCTGTATTGCTATTTTATATTTTTTTATGAATGTAAGTGTTGTGAGTGTGGTGGATTGGTGGCATGCAAAAAACAGTGAGTTTCTTGTAAGTGAGTTTATACAAATCATCGCGGGAAACACAGCAGCTAAGATTGCAACCTGTTTAATTTTGTGGGTGGCATTTGCTTCTGTTTTTTCTGCAACCCTCGGCTACAGCCGCATTCCTTACGCTGCCGCAGCTGATGGAGAATTTTTTAGTGTTTTCAGCAAGCTGCATCCAACAAAAAACTTTCCCTATGTTTCTTTGTTATTTCTCGGGAGTGTTGCTTTTGTTTTTAGCATGCTTTTCAAGCTTAGTGATGTAATAAGCGCAATACTTGCTATGCGTATCCTGATTCAATTTATAGGACAAGGGATTGGCTTATTAATTTTGCGAAGCAAAAAAAATAATGTTGAATTTCCATACAAGATGCCATTGTTTCCCCTGCCTGTAATTCTTGCAATTGCTATGTGGATTTTTATTTTGGTTTCAACCGGAAGCCGTTTAATGGTTGGCGCATTAATAATAACTTCTGCAGGAATTGTTGTTTATTTTATCAAAGCAAGCATTAAAAAAGAATGGCCATTTCGTTGAAGTTCTTAATCCGCGGTATTTGGGGAACTGTTTTTTAGTTTCAAGATTTGTCTTTGCATTCCTTCTATTTTTTCCAGCAAATAACTAATAGTTTCAATGCCTTCAATATTTATATCAAGATCATAATGTAAATGCACAAATTTTTCAAGCCTATGCAGATCATCAATATGAATAAAAGAAGAACGCTTTACAGAAGTAACATTTATTAAGCCCGAGTCTTCAAGTGAGCTTATAAATGAATATTCGATTTTATGATGTATGCAAAAATCTTTTGCCGGTATTAATTCTTTCTGTTCCATATCAAAATATTTTATGGTTATAATTTCGATAATTCGGTAAATAAATCTTTTCCTTTTTGGGTTAAATTGGTTGGAAGCTTCACATTCCATGTTATATACAAATCACCAAATTCACCTTCTTTCTTATACACCGGAAAGCCTTTGCCTTTAAGCCTTACCATGGTTGCGTTTTGTGTAGGCGAGGCTATTTTTAGTTTTATTTTTCCACTCATCGTGTCAATGGTTTTTTCTCCGCCGAGCACAGCCGTGTATAAATCAACGTCTTCGGCTTTATGCAAATCGTTACTGTCCCGCCTAAACGCAGTATCATTATTTATCACAAATGTTATTAATAAATCTCCGTTAGGGCCACCGTTTACGCCGGGACTTCCATAATTTTTTAGCCTGATTACCTGTCCGTTTTCAACACCTGCAGGTATGGTAATTCTCACATTTTTATCATTGATAGTAAGCGTTTGCTTATGCGTTGTGTATGCTTCAGATAATGATAAATGAAGCTCGGCATTGTAATCCTGTCCACGATATTTTGACTGCGTTCTATTTCGGGTTGAACCTCCAAAAAGAGATTCAAAAAAATCTGAGAAAGCAGAATCATCTCCTGATGAATACGTATACTCCCCAAAATTTTCTCCGCCAAATACACCACCGCCAAACCCTTGCCTTCCCTGCTGTTGTTTGGCTTTCTCAAATTGATCCGCATGTTTCCAATCTTTTCCATATTGGTCGTATTGCTTTCTTTTTTCCGGATCGCTCAATACCTCATTGGCTTCATTTATTTGCTGAAATTTTTTATGGGCTTCTTTATCGTTAGGATTTAAGTCCGGATGCATTTTCCTGGCCAGTTTGCGATACGCTTTTTTTATATCTTCTGCTGAAGCATTTTTATCTACGCCGAGCGTTTTATAATAGTCAACGAAATCCATTTTCTTTTTTAAATTTTGAAATCAAATTCTAAATAAAATTAAGCGATAATAAAATAATAATAAAAGCTGGTAAAAACGGGCTTGTTATTTGTGTTTAATTTACAAGGCATTTTAAAGAAATAACTTTAAAAATTACTTTGCTTTTATACATTTGTTCGTAAAATAAATCCAATGAAAAAATTTGTTGTTATTGTTTTGTCGATCTGTGCAGCCTGCAATGCTCCTTCAAAAATTAATGTAAGCAATTCACATGTTGCCAATGGCAATGTTGTTATTGATGGGAAAATATATGCAACAGCTTATGTGCAACGATCTGCAGAATACCGGGCACTATGTTTCCAGGCCTATAATATTGCGCATCAAAGAGTAGATGAAATAACCTTAACGCAATCAGAAAAACCAAAAGCAATTATTACTGATATTGATGAAACTGTTTTAAACAACAGCCCTTATGAAGCGCATCAAACGTTGCAGGGAAAAGATTATGATTACGACGCATGGTATCAATGGTCTGCCATGATGAAGGCTGATACAGTTCCGGGAAGTCTATCATTTCTAAAATATGCGGCGTTGAAAGGGATAGAAATTTTTTATGTTACCAATCGCTCTGAAAAGGAACGAGAATTCACAATAAAAAATCTTCAAAAATTTAATTTTCCAAATGCAGATAGCGCACATTTGTTTCCGGTGAAAAATACATCATCGAAAGAGGAGCGGCGTCAAAATATTGCAGCGACACATTCGATTGTAATGTTGCTGGGTGATAACCTTGGTGATTTTAGTTTCTTATTTGACAAAAAAAATCTAAATGATCGCGAGCAAAATGTAAATTCAGTTGCAGGAGAATTTGGTAAAAGATTTATAGTGTTGCCTAATCCTGAATACGGGGATTGGGAGAGTTCGCTATACAATTACAATTATTCGCTTACGCCGGCTCAGAAAGATTCTGTGCTAAAAGCTTCGTTGTATACTTATTAAATTTTATAACACTGCGATCCATTCTTTAGCGGCAGGAAGATTTTCGATTTTAAACCCTTTGGTTTTTGCAGGTATAAGTTTTCCGAAAAAATCAGTAAACTTTTTTATTCCATCTTTTTCAGTAACTATCGCAAGCTTATTCCATTTAGTAAAATATCTAAAACCCAAAAGTCCATCTTCTATCCAAGCGCCAACGGTATAATTTTTTAGTTGGGTATTTAGCACAAGCATGTAATTTATTTTTCCATAAGTTGTAACAACTGTTTTTACAAGGGGATTAATTATTTTAAGATAATCATTTTTTGTAACAGATCCTGTGGCGCGAAAACCGGTAACATATGCAGGCAATCCTTGTATTACTTCAATCATCATGTTTAATTTAAATATTGAAATAATTATTTAATGCAAAGTTAAGATAAGTCGGCAAAGCGAAAACTGAAGCACGTAAATTTATCAGTGGAAATAATTCCCCCGTTTGTGACTTACCATAATTGATATTTGAAAAACAATAGTATTGTTTTAAGTGGCACAGTTTTTATAACAAATAAATCAAATAAAAATTATAATTTATGAGCACCAATGAAAAATTAACCGACGTTCTGAATGATCTTATAAGAATCAATAATGATAGAACGACAGGATATGAAAAAGCATCTGCAGAAGCGAAATCAATTGATGTGGATCTGCAATCTGTTTTCAACAAAATGGCAAACGAAAGCAGAAAATATGCCGCAGAGCTTACAAATAAAGTAAGGAGTTTGAGCGGCGAGCCAGCCACAGGCACAACCAATAGCGGCAAAATATACCGGGCATGGATGGATGTAAAAGCAACTTTCTCCGGAAAGGACAGGCAGGCTATTCTTGAATCGTGTGAATTTGGCGAAGACGCTGCACAGAAAGCGTATAAAGCAGCTTTAGCTTCTGATGCAGAAATTGATGCGGATACACGACAGTTGATAACAGATCAGCAATCTTCATTAAAGTCATCGCATGATATAATTAAAAAGTTCAGAGATGCCCAGAAAGTAGTAAATGCTTAGCAATAATAAAAGCCGGTTAGTAAATCTGACCGGCTTTTTTTAATTAATAGAAATTTTTTACTTAAGATTTGACAAATGTGATAACTGAATTTATCATTTCCTCGAGTTGTGTGTTTGTTCCCTCAAATGGATGCTTGGTATTATAAGTATGTGTTCCTTCCGGAATTATTTTAAGGGTTGCATTTATATTTGTTTTATTAATCCAAGTGTATAAACTCTTGCCATGCTCAACCGGAATTGCTTCATCATTTTCTCCATGAACAATAAGAATAGGCTGCTTTAATTGCTTTATTTCTTTTTCTACGTTCCAGTTGTTATCGCTTTCTAATACTTCTTTCAAAAATTCTTCTCCCTGTGGAAGCCTTTGTTTGGTGCGATTATTTTTTTTGTAATAAACTTTATTTTGTTTCCACTCTTCAAGCATTTCTTCGGGCCAGAAATTTAATTGCTTTACTGTACTGATTAAAATTATTCCAGAAATAATAATATTTTCATCCTGCGCTTTTTTTGCAGAAAAAATTGCAGGAACTCCGCCAAGGCTATGAGCGAGGAAAAAAACTTTTGGATGAAGCTTAAACTCTATGTGAAGATGATGCAAGACGCACATCACATCTTCCACTTCAAGGCGCATGCAATTTTTTTTATATGAAGTAAGGTCATCAAAATTATCCCCATCACCTA
>JBEPVC010000170.1:0-5147 GCA_041691235.1 Chitinophagaceae bacterium | reverse complement strand
CTTTGCCTCAGCCGGCGTTTAACCGGCATTTTAATTTATTAATTGACAATCTAAAAAACTTTGAATCAAAAAAGTATAGCCTTTTTATTTTTGCTGATAATCCCAAGCAGTTAGAAAGACTCCATACCATTTTCAGAGACCTGAACGCTGAAATAAATTTCACTCCCATTCCAACTTCTATTCATGAAGGCTTTATTGATAATGAGTTAAAAATCGTTTGTTATACTGATCATGAAATTTTTCAACGCTACCATAAATACCGGGTAAGACAAGCATTTAGTAAAAGCAAAGCCCTTACTTTAAAAACACTTCGCGAGCTGCAGCCGGGCGATTATGTAACACATATTGATCATGGTGTTGGCGTTTATAGTGGCCTTGAAAAAATTGTCCATAGGACTCCGGGAGAAGCAAATGGAAGATTGCAGGAAGCGGTGCGTATTGTTTATAAAGACAAAGATCTTTTGTACGTAAATATTTCATCGCTGCATAAAATAAGCAAGTATAGCGGCAAAGAGGGAACTGTTCCGAAGATGAACAAGTTGGGAAGTGACGTGTGGAATAAGCTAAAAGAAAAAACAAAGAAGCAGGTAAAAGATATTGCAACTGATCTTATAAAATTATATGCGAAGCGAAAAAGCCTGAAGGGTTTTGCGCACTCACCGGATAATTATATGCAAACCGAGCTTGAATCTTCGTTTATATATGAAGACACACCTGACCAAAATAAAGCCGTGACCGACGTAAAAAATGACATGGAAAAACCATCGCCAATGGACAGGTTGGTTTGTGGCGATGTTGGTTTTGGTAAAACAGAAGTTGCGATAAGGGCAGCTTTCAAAACCAATCTTGACGGGAAACAGGCTGCAGTATTGGTTCCTACAACCATCCTTGCTTACCAGCATTATAAAACTTTTAGTGATCGCTTAAAAGATTTTCCTGTAACAATTGATTACATTAATCGTTTTAAATCATCAAAAGAAAAAAAAGAAACGCTGCAAAAATTGCAGGAAGGTAAAATTGATATCATCATTGGCACGCATGCTTTATTGAGTAAAGATGTAAAATTTAAAGACCTCGGATTAATGGTGATTGACGAAGAACAAAAGTTTGGTGTGTCTGCCAAAGAAAAATTAAAGCAAATACGCACAACGGTTGATTCGCTAACACTAACGGCAACGCCTATCCCAAGAACTTTACAGTTCAGCCTGATGGGTGCAAGAGATCTCAGTATAATTAATACGCCACCGCCCAACCGCCAGCCCATTCAAACAGAGGTGCATGTTTTTAATCAGGATTTTATACGCGATGCTATTTACTATGAAACCGAAAGAGGCGGCCAGGTTTTCTTTATTCATAACCGTGTTCATGGTTTGGCAGAAATGCGTGTATTGATCCAGGGCTTATGCCCCGACCTGAGTATTGCATATGCACATGGTCAAATGGAAGGCGACAGACTTGAAGAAACTATTCTCGATTTTATGGATCGGAAATATGATGTGCTTTTATGTACCAACATTATTGAAAGTGGTGTAGATATTCCTAATGTAAACACAATAATTGTAAACAATGCTCATCAGTTTGGACTAAGTGATTTGCATCAGCTGAGAGGAAGAGTTGGCCGAAGCAATAAAAAAGCATTTTGTTATTTACTGGCTCCGCCAATGAGTACGTTACCTGCGGATAGCCGTAAACGTTTGACTACACTTGAGCAATACAGTGACCTTGGAAGTGGCTTCCAGATTGCAATGCGTGACCTTGACATTCGTGGTGCAGGAAATTTGCTTGGAGGTGAGCAAAGTGGCTTCATTGCGGAAATTGGTTTTGAAATGTATCAGAAAATTTTGGATGAAGCTATTCGCGAATTAAAGCGCAAAGAGTTTAAAGAACTATTTAAAGAAGAAATTCAAAAACAGGACGATTATGTTTCAGATTGTACTATTGATACTGATTTGGAAATTTTAATTCCGGATGAATACGTGGAGAGTATTACCGAAAGACTAAGTTTATACTCACGGCTCGACAATTGTGAAAATGAAAAAGATCTTTCAGATTTTCATTCAGAAATGATTGACCGGTTTGGACCTATCCCGCCACAGGTTGAAGATTTATTTACAACAGTTCGATGCAGAAAAATTGCTGTTGATCTTGGCTTCGAAAAAATGATTTTAAAAGATGATACATTGAAATGTTTTTTTGTAGCCAATCCTGAGTCGCCGTATTTCAGCAGTAAAATTTTTGAAAGAATTCTTGATTTTATTCAAACCAAAACAAATAAAGCCAAACTAAAGCAAGTAGGAAGAAATGGAATTTTGATAGTGAAAGATATTCATAGCATGACAGAGTTATACGATTTTTTGAAAAGAATGCACAATGCAGCAACTTTAAAAAATCCGCTTCCTGCAAACTAGTGTAGGCGAAGTAACTGTTCTAACAAATAAAAAAGCGATACAGAATTCTATCCCATATCGCTTACAGTTTTTTAATATAAGTATTACCAACTCTTTTTGGCAACACCGTCTTTTACTGCCTGTAGGGCATTGGCCTCACTAAGCATTGTAGTCATCTTGTTTCCTTTTCCGTCGTGGCCTTGTGCCATATACCCGCCACGGGAAGTTTTGGTTATTACTGCATCCTGCATAGGTACATTTTTCTCTTTTGTTTTCATGCAATAGGCTGTTAACATTTTTGACATATCAATTGGGTTTATTGTTTACTAAAAAAATTTATGCCCAAAGTCGGCTGACAGTGGATTTCAAATGTAAGATTTTATACTTATTTTCAGCATATATTATTTCCCCACATAATCCACCGTCAATTTTGCAACGAATTTTTAATTTTTTTAAGATTTAATTTCAATGCATATTTCACATACATTTCATAAGAATATTCCAGCCCCGTTCCACTCGAAATTTTTTCCAGGAAATCTTTATATGGAATAAACCTGAAATCAAAATTTACATTTTTAAATATTTCTTTATCGTAAATAAAACTGGCAATTAAAAGCTCTCTGTGTTTTTCAACGAGGCCGGGATATTTTTCTGACACCGATTGAAACAATGCCATTCCTCTCGGTCCTATGTAGCCATTCCCATTCCAATATCGTAAATCAATTCCAACATTTTTGAATTGAAATAACAAGTGAGATAAAAATCCGTTCCCTTCATCAAATGCCTGCACTTTTGTGCCTGACACATCTTTGTAGTTCACATAATAATTATCGAAAACAATTTTCTTCAATAATTTTTTATCAAGATTAAAAGTTACAGATGCGCCTGTTGCAAAATTAACTAAGGATTGCAGCGGCGTATGCAAACTATCTACCTGGCCGCCTTTATGAGAGTACAACAATTGAAAAGGAATTGCAACATTAATTTTTCCTTTATCAATAATGTTTAGTTTTGAAACATAGCCTATATCAAATTGTTCTTTAAAATCATCACCGGGATGAATGGCTCTTCTCCAGTTTATAAAAAAATCGTGGGCATAAGGTTTGGTATCTACCTGGAATTGAAATCCGTTTTCTAACCTTTCATTAATAATTAATTTGTAATCGTAGATAGGCTCAATGTATCCGTGGTTGGCATTTCCTTCTAATGTTCCCAGGATAAACGAAGAGTGCTTTGCTTTATATTTTATTGAAAAGGTTGGATCTACAGAAGTATAGTGAGGCCTTCCAAATTCTTTTTGAAGATAGATACCTCCTTTAATAATAAGCTTTGGTGAAACCTGGTATTGAATTTCGGGAATTATCTGGTAACCAAATAATGTTCCGCTCAATGGAATATTACCAAACCATTCAGTATTATTTATATAATTCAAATTATATAAAGTGAAAGAAAGCTGTTCGCTATCTACAGGATTAATAATTGTTTTGCTCTTAAAAACAGGATAATCAATTTGTGCTTTGGCTGAAAAAGAAATCGCAATTAGTAAAAGAGTTAGCCATCTCCTGTAAGCAGACTTCATAAAATAAACATTATGCATTGGAATTTTCAGGATGCAATATTACACATCTAACCTTGCATACTTTGCGTGTGTTTCAATAAATTCTCTACGCGGCGGCACTTCGTCTCCCATAAGCATGCTGAAAACGCGATCAGCTTCCGCCGCACTGTCAATGGTAACCTGCTTTAAGGTACGCGTAGCGGGGTTCATGGTAGTTTCCCAAAGTTGTTCGCTGTTCATTTCACCTAAACCTTTATAGCGTTGTATGTGAACAGTATCTTCTTTTCCGGAAGCAAATTCCTGTATCCATGATTTGCGCTCTTCATCATCGAAAGCATAAAATTGTTCTTTTCCTTTTTTCAAAAGATATAATGGTGGTTGAGCAATATAAACAAATCCCTGCTCTACCAATTCTTTCATGTACCTGTAAACGAATGTAAGAATAAGCGTTGCGATGTGACTTCCATCTACATCAGCATCTGTCATAATAATAAGCTTATGATACCGAAGCTTGCTTATATCCAACGCTTTTGGATCATCAGGAGTTCCGATTTTTACACCAAGAGCTGTAAACATATTTCTTATTTCCTCATTATCGTAAATGCGATGTTCCATTGCTTTTTCAACATTCAATATTTTACCACGCAATGGCAAAATAGCCTGGTAACTTCTATCCCGGCCTTGCTTGGCAGTACCACCTGCCGAATCTCCTTCCACTAAAAACAATTCACATCTGAATGGATCTTTATCACTACAATCTGCAAGTTTACCCGGCAAGCCACCCCCCGTTAGAACGCTTTTTCGTTGAACCATCTCACGGGCTTTTTTTGCAGCAGCCCTGGCCTGCGCAGCTAAGATTACTTTTTGAATAATCGTTTTAGCATCCCTGGGATTTTCTTCAAGATATGCAACAAGAACTTTACTGAGCGTTGAATCTACAACACCCATAACTTCATTGTTACCAAGCTTGGTTTTTGTTTGCCCTTCAAATTGTGGCTCCGGAACTTTTACTGAAATAACTGCGCTTAGCCCTTCCCGAAAGTCATCTCCTTCAATATCAACTTTTGCTTTTTCAAACATGCCTTCCTTCTCACCATAGCTTTTAAACACTCTTGTGATTGAACGCCTGAAACCTGAAACATGTGTGCCGCCTTCAATAGTATTAATATTATTTACATAACTAAATAAGTGTTCCTGGTAAC
>JBEPVC010000169.1:0-5161 GCA_041691235.1 Chitinophagaceae bacterium | reverse complement strand
ACCAGGTGAAGCTCTTAAACAACATGGGCCAGCAGGTTTTGGAAAAAAGTATTGAACATGCAGAAGGAAGCAGCACAGAACTGATTCCTGTAAAGCAGAACATTTCTAAAGGAATTTACCAACTGCAGGTTACTAAACCCGATGGTAGTATGGTAACAACTAAATTGGTTTTTTAAAATAGAAAACCAGATCTTCTTACTAAACGGAAAACATTATCCAAGGCTAGGAAATAGCCTTATGAAAAGATAATGTTTTCCGTTTTTTAATTGTGTTTATTTATAGCTGTATAGCGGAAGAAAAAAGGCTGACAAAACAGAAACAACTACAAAGCGGGGTTGAAAAGTGAATTGGAATGTGCCGATACAATAAACGCAATTGAGCTAACCGATATAAACGATTTTCCAAAAACAGATTCAGTAAAATAAAAGATTACACTTTTAATTTTTTGAGATATTCCGCATTGCCTTTTGCAGCTTCAACCGGAGTCATGTTATCATAATGTTCCTGCTCAACAAAATAATACTTCAACCCATTTTTTTGACCTACTCTTAAAATTTTTGCAAAATCGATTTCACCCTGGCCGGCAACACAGGATGCATCTTTATCTGAAAGAGGCGCATTTTTTTTCCGGTCCTTTATATGACACAATCTAAAACGATTGGGATATTTTTCAAGCCATGATATTGGGTCTGCACCTGCAGTAACCACCCAATAGATATCCATCTCAAAATCAACAAGAGAAGTATCTGTATTTTGCATAAGAACATCTTCGGCAATAAAACCAGACTCTCTTGTAGCAAAAGCCTGATCATGGTTATGAAATGCAAACTTCAATCCCTTGCTTTTACATATTTGTCCTTTCTCATTAAATACATCAGCAGCTTTTTTGTAAGCATCTTTGTCCATTTTAGCTTCATCATTTAAACTTGGACAAATCAAGTATTTCATTCCAATTTCAGCCGCTTCATCTGCTTTCCGATCAAAATCTTTATTTATATCACAATGGCTGGAGATGATTTGCATTCCCAGATCATCCAGATATTTTTTGAATTCAGTATTCTTCATTCCCCAAAACATCCCCTTTTCACCTTCAAAGCTTTCAACTTGCTTATAGCCCATAGCTGCAACCTCTTTTAAAATTCCTTTGGGATCTTTTGGCAAAACATCTCTTAAAGTATAAAGCTGTAATCCAAACTCATTGAGGTGATCTGATTTACCTAAGGCTGATGAAGGATTGCAACTAACTAACTTTCCAGTGATGGCAGTAATTGCAATTCCTGCGGCAGCACTTTTTATAAAATCTCTACGTTTATAAGTCATCGTTAGTACATTATTATTTTATAAAATTAAGCCCATGCTTTATCGCCTTTTGCATAAGGCACACAACCATCAAATCTTCCCGGCGTTTCAACATAACGCCTTGCCTGTGTACAGCCAATTTCTGAAGTAAAATATCCAAGCAGCGTAAGTTCCTTCATCATTGTAAAATAAAAGTTTGGATATTCGCGCATTTTCTCTGCTTTGAGGTCTTTACCGTCTTTATTTTTTTGTAAAGCCATTTCACTTTTTTGTTCGTCAGTAAGTGAATCGAAGTGATCATCGGTTTTCTTTTTATAATCTTTTGCTTCTTTATCAAGAGATAAGAGTAAGTCGTGCCGCTGTTGCTGGTTAAGCTTTATAAAAGAATCACCATATGTTTTTTTAGAAAAGTCATTCAGCTTACCGATGCCTTCATGAAATATTTTTTGATCCCCTGCTTCATAGCAATCATTAACCATTACCGTCATAAACTGCCCGACCTTTGCAGCTTTTGCACCGGGAGTTTTAGTGGCTGGTAAAATGGTATCAGCAATTTCATCAAGCAAAGAAATATCAGCATCTGTAAATGTCATTGATACGCCTGTATCGCTTTTACATCCTGACAGGAATGCGCTGCTTCCTACTAAGGTACTTCCCAACAGGAGCGAGATATATTGAACAGCTTCTCTTCTTTTCATAAAAATATTTTTTAAAAATTATATATAAGTAACACCAAAACCTTCACGATAAGTACGTTTTACAAATTGATTGGCATCGTCAAAATTGGTGATCTTCATATTATCGCCATCCCAAATCAATTGAATATGCTGGCCGGGATAATCCCATTCACCTTTTGCATTCTGCCTGCGAATGTCATAGCTGCGAATGGCAAGGTTACCCATTAAAACGCTTTCTGTAAGTGGTCCTGCCAAATCAAATCTTGAGCTTAAATTATTTGCTTCTTTACTATTATAGCCTGCAATTGCTGCTTCAACCCATGCTGTATAATGGCCATCATCACCATTTGGTACGCGTGCAATTGTTTGAGGAACTATTGTTGTTTTTGTTTTTGCCATTGGCAACAATTGCGGATTCATTCCATAAGTACCGGACATCATGCTGCCTTTGGTTCCATTAAAAATAATTGCATTACCACCATCTCCCATCATTTCATTTGGCCCTAATTCTGCCGGACGTTGAGGCTGTATGCCGCCATCCATCCAATGCAATCTTAAATCATGTTTATTTTTTTGCTTGAATGTAAGAATGATGTGTGATGAAACTGGTCCGCTATCAGGAAAATATGCTTTCTCCCAATTAGCGACATATCTTGTAGCAACACTGCATTCTGCAGATACAGGATATCCTAAATTTAAAACAGCAAATGCAGGTTGCATAATATGGCAAGCCATATCACCCAAAGCACCGGTACCATAATCCCACATACCACGCCAATTAAATGGCACCAGGTTATCTATGTAATCCTTTTGAGGCGCTGTGCCTAACCATAAATTCCAGTCAAGTTCCGCAGGCACCGGTTTACTTGCACCCCGTTCAATTCCCTGTGGCCAAACAGGCCTGTCAGTAAAACAATAAATTTCTTTTACATCACCAATAATGCCTGCTTTATACCAATCAACTAATTGCCTTACACCATCACCACTTGCGCCCTGGTTTCCCATCTGTGTAACTACTTTATATTGATGTGCAGCTTTGGTTAGCATGCGTGCTTCATATATATCATGTGTTAAAGGCTTTTGTACATATACATGTTTACCCAATTGCATTGCAGAATATGCTGCAACAGCATGATTATGGTCGGGTATAGAAACATTGCAGGCATCAATATTCTTATGCTCTTTATCAAGCATTTCACGGTAATCTTTATAATATTTTGCGTTAGGGAATTTTTTCCTGCTCTCTGCAGAACTTCTATCATCTACATCGCACAACACAGCAATATTTGCTTTACCAGTTGCGAAAAAATGATTGATATCGTCGCCACCTTTACCACCTGCTCCAATAGCTCCGATAGTAAGCTTATCGCTTGGTGCAATAAAACCTTTGCCACCTAATACATGGCGCGGTACAATCATAAACCCGGCTGCAGTAATTGCAGTGTTCTTTAGAAATTCTCTTCTTGAAGTACCTGGTAATTCTTCTTTTGTTTCAGACATCATTACTTTTTTTAAACTATATTATAAATTTCTTTTTTTCAATTCACTTACGGCATAGTCTGCGGCCCTCGCTGTCATAGCCATATAGGTTAAAGAAGGATTCACGCAATTAGCGGAAACCATAAAGGAACCATCTGTAACAAAAACATTTGGTGCATCCCATACCTGGTTCCATTTATTTAGTACAGATGTTTTTGGGTCTGCTCCCATACGTGCTGTTCCCATTTCGTGTATGCCTCTTCCAATAGTTCCATCACCTTCATTTCCCTTTACTTTTTTTACACCAGCGGCCTCAAGCATTTCCATTGCATCATTTTTCATATCAACCCGCATCTTTTTTTCATTGTCTTTCCATTCAGCGTCAAATGCAATTACGTTTAAACCCCATGCATCCTTCCTGCTTTTATCCAATGTCATTTTATTTTCGTGATACGGCAAAATTTCTCCAAAGCCACCGATGCCCATTTCCCATTCGCCCGGCTCGCCCAATCCATCTTTAAAATCGCTACCAATGCTCAATTCTGCAACATCCCGACTCCATCCTTCCCTGCTTGCGCCACCCTGGTATCCAAAGCCTCTCAGGTAATCTCTTTTATCGCCCAAAATATTTCTAAACTGAGGAACGTAAACGCCATTGGCGCGTCTTCCATAATAATATTTATCGTCATAACCATCAACCGTACCCGAAGCGCCGACACCGAGATGGTGATCCATTATATTATGGCCCAATTCACCGCTGCTGCTTCCTAATCCATCAGGCCAAATATCAGTTGCAGAATTCATCAATATCCATGCGCTGTTAAATGTTGAGGCATTCAGGAAAATTATTTTTGAAAAATATTGATATGTTTTATTTGTTTCTGCATCGAGCACTTCAACACCTGTTGCCTTTTTTGTGTCTTTATCATACAAAATTTTTGTAACAATTGACCAGGGCCGAACCGTTAGGTTGTTTGTAGCCATTGCTGCCGGCAGTGTGGAAGATTGCGTGCTGAAATAAGCGCCGTACGGGCAACCCAGCCAACATTTGTTTCTATATTGACAATTGGTTCTTCCCGGTAATGGCTCGGTAATATTTGCGGTGCGGCCAATAATCATGCGTTTGGCCTTATAATGATCATTAATCCTTGCTGCAATATCTTTCTCAACACAATTCATTTGCATTGCCGGTAAAAAATGGCTATCTGGTAATTGTTGCAAACCTTCAACAGATCCACTAATGCCTGCAAACTTTTCAACATAGGTGTACCATGGTTCTATATCCTTGTAGCGAATAGGCCAGTCGATGGCAATACCATCTTTCAGGTTGGCTTCAAAACTTAAATCGCTCCAGCGGTAACTTTGCCTTCCCCACATTAACGACCGACCGCCTACATGGTATCCCCTGAACCAGTCCATCCTTTTGACTTCTGTGTAAGGAGATTTTTGATCGTCCGCCCACCAATCAAGATTTATTTCGTTCAGTGGATAATCTCTTTTTAAAACCGGATAGTTTTTTATCATTTCCTGCGTTCTTCCTCCACGGTGAGCAAATTCCCACGGACCTTTTGTAGCATTTATATAATCTTTTACATGAACAATATCTTTACCTCTTTCAAGCATAATTGTTTTTAATCCTTTTTCTGTTAGCTCCTTTGCAGCCCAGCCTCCTGAAATTCCGGAGCCAATAACAATTGCATCGTATG
>JBEPVC010000168.1:0-5176 GCA_041691235.1 Chitinophagaceae bacterium | reverse complement strand
GCAATCAATTTCTCAATAGATTTGTATAAATATTAAATGATGAATCTTGATCTCAAAGGGAAAAAAGCAGTTGTATGCGGAAGCACCCAAGGGCTTGGATTTGCAACGGCTATAGAGCTGGCGTTATTAGGAGCAGATGTAACATTAATGGCACGCAATGAAGAAAAATTAAAAGAAGCACTAAATAAATTAGATACTTCTAAAAAGCAAAAGCATCAATACATAGTTGCAGATTTTCAAATACCGCAGTTGGTTAAAAACGCGATTACAAATTATCTCGCCGAAAATAATTCAGTAAATATTTTAATAAATAATACCGGTGGCCCTAAAGCCGGAAACGCAGTTGATGCAACGGCTGAAGAATTTTTACAGGCCTTCAATTCTCATTTAATCTGTAATCACATTTTAGTGCAGTCAGTGTTGCCTTCTATGAAAAAAACTAATTACGGGCGCATTGTAAATATCATTTCAACCTCAGTAAAACAGCCTATTCCGGGGCTTGCAGTTTCTAATGCTATACGCGGTGCAGTAGCAAGCTGGTCTAAAACTTTAGCAAATGAATTGGGGCAGTTTGGAATCACCGTAAATAATGTTTTGCCGGGATACACAAGAACTGCGCGATACGATTCTTTAGTGAAAAGCAAAGTTGCATCATCTGATAAAAGTGAAGAAGATGTTGAAGCAGATTTTCTATCAACCATTCCTTTGAGAAGAATTGGTACACCTGAAGAGTTTGGTGCGGTAGTTGCTTTCCTTTGTTCGCGGGCGGCTTCTTACATCACCGGAATTAATTTACCGGTTGATGGCGGAAAGCTTGCATGCATTTAAGATTATACTTTTTTGAGGTAATCTTTTTGTAATACATTCACTTTATTTTTCAACTTAAAAACCAATCAAAAACATGAGACTTCCTAAAATTATTGTTGCCGTTTTTATTTTGGCATCTACTTTGTTTTTTAGCTGTAAGCCAAAAGACTCCGATATCCAGGCAAAAATTACAGAAAAATTTACAGCAACTCCTGAGTTAGCAGGTGCAAGCGCTACCGTAACTGACGGTGTAGCAACTTTAACCGGCGAAGTAAAAGATGATGCTGCCAAAGCTGAGGCAGAATCTACTGCAAAAGAAATAAAAGGTGTAAAATCTGTTATTAATAATTGTAGCGTTACACCGCCACCGCCTCCTCCGGCTCCTGTAGTTATAAATGCCGACAGTACTTTAATGCAGGGTGTTACAGATGCCACCAAAGATTTTCCGGATGTAAAAACCGATATTAAAGATGGCGTTATTACGCTTACAGGAAGCATTAAGCGTGATAATTTAAGAACACTTATGATGAGCCTTAACTCGCTTAAGCCTAAAAAAATTGAAAACAAATTAACCATCAAATAAAATTATACGTTTATGTCATTACAAGATAAATACAAGCAGCTCATTGATACAGCAACTGCTTCAGGAGTAAGCAATTTACAGGTTCGGGAACAAGACAATGTTTTATACATTGACGGGGATGCGCCAGACGGAGCAACAAAAGACAAACTGTGGGATACTTATAACCAGATAGATCCTGATTTTCGTGCAGGCGATCTCGTTATGAATGTAAATGTTGCTGCTTCTGCGGGTACAAAAGCTAAAGTAACAACCGATAGCACTAATCTTAATATTCGTAAAGGACCCGGAACCGATCAGCCAATTGTAGGAAAAGCTGCGCATAATGAAATTGTAACCCTTCAAAGTAAAACCAATGATCAGTGGTGGCTTATAAAAACCGATGCTGGTATTGAAGGTTATGCTTATGCGCAATATTTAAGCCCGCAATAAAAATTTTAACCTTTAGAATTTTTTATTATAAATTATTATCGTCCCGTTTTTAAAACGGGACTTTTATTAATTATCCGATGAGCTAAATTAAAAAAATTGATATAATCCACTTATCACATTCCAATTTTTTGATTTACAATTTTTAAAATTTCAGCTTCCATTGCCATCGCTTTATTTTCTATTTCTTTTCCTTTGGCAACAATATCGTTTGCAAAAGATGTATCAGTATAACCTGCTGCATTAATACGAACATTCATGAACGCACCCATTACGGCGCTGCGTGCACATACGGCACCTACCCCTGCATCTGAAACTGAATTAGGATTGCCGGTTAATGCCATAGCTTTTATAATTTCCATTCCTGAAAAGCTAGCCTGCATTACTTTGTAAGGAATTTCAATAGCATACTTTGTAGCACTTTGTATTGATTGTGTTCGAATAATTTTTTCTTCATCCGTTGTTTTTGGAAGTGAAAATGCATTCATAATAAGATTAAATGCCCTTGTATCTTCATCAACAAGTTGTAGCAATTCATTTTTATATTGCTGCCCTTTCTCTGCCCAGTTACTGAATTCCTGCCAGCGTGCATCCCAGCCTTGTTTGTGCGAAGAAAGATTGGCAACCATTGTTGCAAGTGACATCGCCAGTGAACCCACATAAGCAGCAACAGAACCACCTCCCGGCGCAGGGCTTTCACTTGCTGTTTCATCTGCAAATGCGTTCAACGCCATATTTACGTACTTGCTATCTGATGTACCTGCAAGCTTGTATTCGATAATTCTTTCTCCAGGTTTAAACGGTGAAAGTTCATCGAGACCCATTGACAGGATGGCTATTCTTATCAATTCTTTTTCGCTTACACCAACTGAACGCTGCTGTTTTTGTAAAAAATACTTACCGGCATCAAGCATAGCCTTTAATGGTATAAGACCAACAAGCTCACTACCGGTAACGCGTATCCCACGAGCTTCGGCTTTTTTACAAACTTCATCAAAAGCAATATGTACAGGAGTTATATTTATATTGGTAAGATTCATGGAAATTTGTGCTATACCATATTCTTCAATATACCAGCCAATTGCTTTTACACTTTTTAAAGTACCAGGCACATTAACCTGGTTGCCATTTTTATCTTTTACGATTGTTCCGGTAATAGGATCGCCTTCACGTTTTACTCTTCCTGCTTCACGAACATCGAATGCAATTGAGTTGGCTCTTCTTGTTGATGTAGTATTAAGATTGACATTGTATGCCACTAAAAAATCTCTTGCTCCAATTACAGTTGCTCCACGTTTTGCATCAAAAGTAGCTGGCCCAAAATCCGGTTTCCATTCCGGCTCCTGAATTTTTTTAAAGAAGCCTTCATATTCTCCTGCTCTTATTACAGAAAGATTATTTCTTTTTTTATCTGGCTGTGCTGACTCATATAAATAAACAGGTAATTGTAATTCTTCACCAACACGTTTTGCAAGTTCCCGGGCATAGTTTGCTGTTTCTTCCATTGTAATATTTGCAATCGGAATCAAAGGACAAACATCTGTTGCACCCATTCTTGGATGTTCGCCTTTGTGCTTGCTCATGTCAATTAATTCACCCGCTTTTTTAATAGCCTTGAAAGCTGCTTCCACCACAGACTTTGGATTCCCAACAAATGTTACTACTGTACGATTAGTTGCTTTTCCCGGATCTACATTGAGCAAGCTTATACCTTCTACATTTTCTATTTCATTTGTTATTTGCTTAATGATATTCAGATCTCTGCCTTCAGAAAAATTAGGAACGCATTCTATTATTTGCATTTTAAAAAATTTAATTAATAAAATTTCCATTAATCATCACCCTTTCAATTAAATTATTTCCAAATGAATAAGGTAAGTAAGCTAATGATGGAATTGGTTTCGTAAAAATAAGATTTGCTTTTTTTCCAACAGTTATACTGCCATAATCTTTTTCAATTTCCATTGCAAAAGCGCCGTTCAATGTTGCCGCATTGATAGCTTCTTCAGGAAGCATTTTCATTTGTATACAACTAAGGGATACAACAAAATTCATATTTCCTGATGGTGAAGAGCCGGGATTATAATCTGATGCAAGGGTTACTGCAGCGCCTGCATCAATCAGGCTGCGTGCAGGTTGCAGCGGCATGCGAAGAAAAAATGCAGCCGAAGGCAGAAGTGTCGAGCAACCTTTGTATTTTCCCAGCATTTTTATTTCTTCTTCAGATAAAGTTTCAAGATGATCCAATGAGACTGCATCAAGTTCAGTTCCTGCTTCGATTCCACCAATGCTGTTCAGTTGGTTTACATGAAGTTTAGATTTTAGTCCATATTGTTTTCCTGCAATACAAATTCTTTTCATCTCTTCGGAAGAAAAAAATCCATTTTCACAAAACACATCTATATAATCTGCAAGCTTTTCTTTTGCAATTACAGGAAGCATTTCATCTATAATAATGCCGATGTATTTTTCATGATCATCTTTGTATTCAAAGGGAAATGTATGTGCGCCAAGAAATGTTGATTTAATTTTCAGACTGCTTTTTTCTTTCAGCTTTTTTATGACCCGGAGCATTTTTAATTCACTATCTAACGTTAACCCATAGCCGCTTTTAATTTCAATAGCGCCTGTTCCAAGCTTGCTTACTTCTTCCAATCTTGTCCATGCTGCATTAAACAGATCATTTTCAGAAGTTTCTCTGAGTTTTTTTGCGGAATTTAATATTCCGCCACCTTTTGTTGCGATTTCAGCATAACTCAATCCTTTAATTTTATCAACGAATTCATCTTCCCTGCTTCCTGCAAACACAAGATGGGTATGGCTGTCGCACCAACAAGGTAAAATCATAACACCTTGTTCAATTTTATTTTTTTCAGAAATCGAACCGTTGTAATTTTTCATCAATCCATATTCGGCGATAATCCCGTCTTCAATAATTAAGTAAGTATTTTGAAGAGACGGCAATTGCGCCAAATCTTTTCCGCGAATAATTTTATTTTCTTCTCTTGTGTTAACAAGCCAGCTGATATTTGTAAATATTTTTGAAGCCATGAATGCTAATTTATGTAAAAAGAATAACCCCATCCAAATTACCTCAATTTGCTTAACCGGTGTTAAGTACCTTTATTATAAATTGCCCGGATGAAGTTTTGCTGCATTCAATAACTAATAATGTTACGTAACAAATTCAATGTTTTTTATTTTGTTTTCTTCTTCAGCTTTTCATCATGTGGTCAACAAGGTTCAGTAAAAGAAAATGTTAAGCCTATGTACACAAATGCACTCATTCATGAAACAAGTCCTTATCTTTTGCAACATGCGCACAATCCTGTAAACTGGTACCCCTGGGGCGATGAAGCG
>JBEPVC010000167.1:0-5201 GCA_041691235.1 Chitinophagaceae bacterium | reverse complement strand
TCTACAACAGGAAGGTTATGCTTAAGGCCGATATTGTAATCATTAATATCGTGAGCGGGAGTGATTTTTAAAATACCTGTTCCAAAATCTTTATCTACATAATCATCAAAAATTACGGGTACTTCTCTGTTTATCAATGGAACAAATACTTTTTTGTTTTTTAACTGCGTGTATCTGTCATCATTAGGATTAGCGCAAACAGCGGTGTCACCCATAATAGTCTCGGGTCGTTGTGTTGCAACGACTATAAAATTATTGACAGGTGTTGGTTCATCACCTGCAATTTTATATTTTATATAATACAGTTTGCCAGTTACTTCTTTGTATTCTACTTCTTCATCACTCAGTGCAGTTTTTGCTGCGGGATCCCAATTAATCATTCTTGCGCCACGATAAATAAGTCCTTTATTATACAGATCGACAAACACTTTTATTACAGCTTTATAATAATGATCATCCATTGTAAAGTTTACCCGCTCCCAATCAACACTGCAGCCAAGCCTCTCTATCTGGTTATAAATAATACCACCGTATTTTTCTTTCCATTCAAAAGCATATTTCAAAAATTCTTCTCTTGATAAATCTTTTTTATCAATCCCTTTTTCCCTTTTAAGCATGTCTACCACTTTTGCTTCTGTGGCTATTGAAGCATGATCGCTGCCCGGAACCCAGCATGCATTAAATCCGCTCATTCTTGCCTTGCGAACTAAAATATCCTGTACCGTTTCATTTAAGGTGTGGCCCATGTGAAGAACTCCGGTTACATTTGGCGGCGGTATTACCACGGTAAATGCCGCCCTGTTATCCGGTTCACTTTTAAAATATCCTTTTGAAAGCCAATGCTTATACCACTTTTCCTCTACGGTTGCAGGTATATAATTTTTACTTAACTCCATAAAATCTTTAAAAATTTAGATAGCCTGCAAATGTAATAAAACAGGATGTACTATATTAAGTTGGAAGTTTTAAGTTTGCATTTTAAATCGATATTTTGTTATACGCTATTGTTGATATTGAAACTACAGGTGGGTATGCTGCGGCCAATGGTATTACTGAAATTGCTGTATTTGTAACTGATGGTAAAAACATTTTAAGTCATTTTCAGACTTTGCTTAATCCGGTTTATACGATTCCGAAATATGTAGAAGCGCTGACCGGTATTACAAATGAAATGGTTGAATTTGAAAGGCCTTTCAGCAGTATTGCCTGCGAACTTTACGAGCTGCTCAGTGATAAAATATTTGTAGCCCACAATGTAAACTTTGATTATTCATTCATAAAGTTTCATCTCGCACAATCCGGGTATGACCTTACTTGCAAAAAGCTTTGCACAATTCGCTTAGGAAGAAAAATAATACAGGGTAGTCCGGGTTACGGGCTTGGAAAAATATGCAAGCATCTCGGCATAACAATTGAAAACAGGCATAGAGCCAGCGGCGACGCTAAAGCTACTGCAAATTTATTTCACTACCTGCTCAGGAGCGATACTAACGGTCACGTGCAAATGATGCTTAGTAACAAAAGCAAAGAACAATTTCTTCCTCCAAATATTTCTTCTGCGGCAATTAAAAAATTGCCGGAACAACCGGGTGTATACTATTTCCATGATAAAAAAGGAAAAGTAATTTATGTAGGCAAAGCCAAGAGCCTGAGTAAAAGAGTGAGCGGTCATTTTTCAAACAATAAGCCTAACAGGCAAAAGCAGGAATTTCTGAAAAAAATATATAATATCAGTTATAAAACAACTGCAACAGAGTTGATGGCATTTATTTTGGAAAGTATTGAAATAAAAAAATTATGGCCCGAGCAAAACCGCAGCATGAAAAGGTTTGAGCAGGCTTATGGCCTGTATTCATTTGAGGACAGGAAAGGTTACATTCGGTTGTGTATTGAAAAAAAGAAAAAAAATTTAAAGGCTCTTTATACTTTCAACCTCCTTGCTGAAGGTCATAACCTGTTAAGAAAGCTCGTGCGGCAATTTGAGCTTTGTCCAAGATTGTGTTTTTTGCAAGCAGAAAATATTCCTTGCCAATCTCTCGCGGAAAAAAAATGCAAAGGAGCTTGCGAACAAAAAGAAAACGCACAAGAATACAACGCCAGGGTACTCGCCTGCATTCAACATTTAAATAGCGAATTACCAAGTTTTGCATTAGTTGATTTTGGAATGCGACAGGAAGAGCAAAGCTGTATTTTGATTGAGAAGGGAAGATTTTATGGGATGGGTTATTTGCCTGCGCATATATCTGCGCCAACTATAGATGATTTGAAGAATCAGCTTACTCCTTATGCCGAAAATGATTATATAAGGGGATTAATTTACCAGCATGTTACAAAATATCCTTCAAAAAAAATTTCTTTAAGTAATTAATTTATTTAGAAGCGAAGTAAAATTTTTCCGGGAAATAAACTCTGCTCCCAGGCTTTCAAGATGCGGCGTGTACATCTGGCAATCTATTAATTCAACTCCCTTTTGTTGCATATAATTTACGTATTTTATAAAAGCAAATTTGCTCGCATTGCTTTCGTTGGCAAACATGCTTTCTCCAAAAAAAACTTTCCCTAACTGCACGCCGTAAACGCCGCCGACAAGTTTTTCATTATGCCATGTTTCAGCGCTGTGTGCAAATCCTTTTTTGAAAAGAAGGGTGTATGCTTCTTCAATTTCATCAGTTATCCACGTCCCTGCTTCAACCTTCCTTTTAGAAAGGCGGCAATTCTTTATTACTTCTGCAAATGCTTTGTCAATAGAAAAATTAAAAATATTATTTTTAAACAATTGCTTCATGCTGGTGCTTACCTTCAGATTTTGGGGGAATAAAATAAAACGGGGATCAGGGCTATGCCAACAAATTGGTTCATGTTCATTGTACCATGGAAATATTCCTTTTCTATAAGCGATTAATAAAGTTTCTATAGAAAGATTGCTGCCAAAAGCAAGAAGTCCGTCAGCGTCAGCGAAGCTAACATCGGGAAAATTATTTTGATCTGAAGGCAGATATAAGGGCATCACCTTTCTTTTAACGCGCAGTTGGAAATATAGTAGAAAAACCCGGACACGCAAATGTGCAACAGGTCCGATTTAAAAGTTTAATACTCCGAAAGCTGTTCAACTGTTGCGCCAATACCTCGTTCAGTAATAGCATCGCACATTGGCTTCAAAAAATCATAAGAGCCATCTTTAACTGCATATTTGCCTTTAGTATGAATTATCATAGCGCATTGTTCCGCCTGTTCAGTAGAATGTCCACAAATTTCTATAAGCGTTTCAATTACCCAGTCGAAACTGTTTACTTCATCGTTCCAGACTACAAGTTGGCAACTATGCTCGTTATCAGTAAGTACGTCTGTATCCGGCGATTCTTTTATATGTGTCGTTGTGTTGGTCATATTTAAAAGGTTATGCAAAATTACAATTTTTAAAAATTCAGATCATTATACAACTTATATGGGCAAGATTTAATTTCAGGCTTGAATTTTGTTATCACCAGAGCATTCACGGGAGAATTCCTGGTTAAAAAATAATAAATAAAAGTCATGAAAAAATATTTGCCGTTGATCTTTATTGCTTTTGAGTTTTTTATTTGTTCAGGCACTCTAAATGCCCAGGCAAAAAAAAATATTGTGACCGTTAAAGCACATGCATCAATGGGTTTTGGAAACCCACAATCAATTAGCGAAGTAAAAGATGTCCTTGAAAATAATGAGGCATATAACTCTCTAAAGGATCTTATAGAAACTTATCATGTAGCGATTATTTACACGAATAATTCATTTCTCAGCAACAATAATTTAAAAAGAGGAGATTTTGTTGTGAGTTTTAATTCTGCTTTGGAAGTTATTCAGGAAGCTACTAAAAAAGAAAGCCTTGACACAGTACTGATAAATACTTATGACAGAAACCGCGCTTACATCACAAGTGTTACACAGGTAAAAGATATAAAGCCAGGAGATATATACTATAACCCTGTACAATCTTTATTGGAGCGATGGGGTATTAATGCGCCATTCACAAAGGCTGCAATGCTCAATGCAAACTCGCTTTTTTATGAAGATGAATTGTCTGATATCTTTCGGGTTACCTTAGGTTTCGAATTTGAAAAAGGTAAGCCGGCCAGAGTCCCTGTTAAAAGGTACCGCTTTGCAATTTTACTTGATGAGGCTATTAATTTAAAAATGAAGCAGATAAAAATGCTCGCTAATGAAAAGAAGGCAAAGGAGGATGCGGAAAAAGCAAGAGTGAATGCCATTATTCAACAAATTGAGCAAAACCACCGCGACTCCGTAAGTAAAGAGATAGAATTGAGAAAATTAGAAGCTCAGAAAAAGGAGGTGGAGGCAAGAAAAAAATTAGATTCAACCAAAAAATAAATGGTTATTACCTCGCGCTTAACCGAGTCGCCCGTCTAAGAGGTTTCCAAATGCTTTTAAATTTTTTATTAAGAAAATCTTTATGGGAGGTTGGATATTTAAAAAATTCTTTTTACATTTACGCCTTAATCGTTTTTATTTCTCATCCTTTGAATTTCTCCAGCCAATAAATTATACAGTTTTGTGAGGGCTTTTCTAATACTGTGATTTATCGGCAACCAATCCCCAAATATCTCTGCTAATTATTCACAATTTGAATAATTTAATTCATTATCCTTCTAAGTACCATTTATTCTACTCCTGGAATTGCCTCTAAAAAATCGCTTGACCTCAAAAAATTTTATTATGAGTCAGAATTGGTATGCAATTTATACAAAGCCTCAATGGGAGAAAAAAGTCACTTCCATTTTAAAGAGGAAGAAATTTAAAAGCTATTGTCCGCTTGTTGTAAAAGCCGGAAATAAAAAAAATGCTTTCCAGCCTTTGTTTCCATCTTATGTGTTTGTACAGGCAATGCCCAACGAAATGTCTGCTATTAAACAAACACAAGGTGTAATCAATTTTGTTTATTGGCTAACCCAACCTGCTGTTATTAAAAACAATGAAATTGATGCAATTAAAGAATTCGTTGATGATTATAAAGATATAAGAGTGGAGAAAACGGAAGTAAATATGAATGATAACGTTTTATTGATTGGAGATTCATCCACAATTGTTGGTGATAAAATGATATTAGTGAAAAATAAAACAATGAAGGCAATACTTCCATCTTTGGGGTTCTCAATAATCGCAGAAGTTGATGATCATGCAAAAGCAAAAGTTATTTATGCAGA
>JBEPVC010000166.1:0-5216 GCA_041691235.1 Chitinophagaceae bacterium | reverse complement strand
CAATCGTATCTATAACAATTATTCAGAATGGGGAAAAGATATTCATAAGAAAAATAAAGAAACGATTAATGCGGTTTTAAAAATACCCCAACCTTTAAGAATACAATGGGGAATTTATAAAAATTTATTGACTGGCGTAACGACCGTAGTAAATCATGGAGAAAAATTAAACATCGATAACAATATAATTACCGTTATTCAAAATAATTATTGCCTGCATTCTATTCAGTTTGAAAAAAAATGGAAATTAAAATTAAACAGGATTTTTGCAAAACGACAACCTTACGTAATTCATGTTGGCGAAGGAACTGATATAGCGTCACAGCAGGAAATTGATGAATTAATAAAATGGAATTTGCTTAAAAGAAAAATAATTGCGGTGCATGGTGTTGCAATGAGCGAGCAACAGGCTAAGCACTTTGACGCATTGGTTTGGTGTCCGGCGTCAAATTATTTTTTATTAAATGCAACAGCCCTTATCGAAAAACTGAAAGCAAAAACAGTAATTATTTTCGGAACGGATTCCACACTTACATCAAGCTGGAACATTTGGGAACACTTAAGGCTTGCTCAAAAAACAAACATGATGAACAATGAGGAATTGTTTAAATCAGTTACTGCAAATGCCGCTGCAGTCTGGGGTTTAAAAGATTCCGGCAAAACAGCGACGGGCTATGCAGCTGATATTGTAATCGCAAAAAAAAGTAAAGATCTAAGTGATTTTGATTCATTCTATAATGTAAACCCTAATGATATTCTGCTTATTCTTCACAAAGGTGAAATAAAATTGTTTGATGAAACATTGCAACAGCAATTAATTGATCTGAATTTTGATTTGGATAATTTTAGCAGAGTTGATGTCAATGGCATTTTTAAATTTGTGCAGGGAGATTTACCAAAATTGATTAGAGAAATAAAACAATATTATCCTGCGGCCAATCTGCCGGTTGAGTTTTAGATTATTTTTTTAGCCTGTGGATACCGTAGCCATACATACATTTTTCAAAAGCATATTCTTTTGACGCCAATGAGTCAATAAAGTTTCGTATGTCCCAGCTTACATTAATCTGGTAGCTTGGAAATTCAGGTACAGCCATTAACGCGGGCTTGTTATTTATAAGATCACCAAATAATTTTTCTTTTGCTGCTTTTGTTTGTGTTACATTAAAATAAATTGTTGACGACAAACGCTCACTATAAGCCTGCACGATTGCTCCATAACCACCAACATATATTTGATCGCTTACAGCTGAATTTGAATTTATCCATTTGCCTAAAAGCCTTTTTGCATTGTCATCAGGCTCCTGGTAAGGCTGCGTACAAAGTTTTGCCGAAATATCTTTTGGAGGAAAAATAAGATGCTTAAAATCTGTAAAGGGGTTTATCAATTTTGGAAAGAAGCAAAGCCAGGCGATAATAAGAACAGGCCTCCGCGGAATATGATAATTCTCTACAAGATATGCTAAAGAAATACCACTCATTAATGACATCACGGGCAGAATATCTTTAAAATGAGTAGTAGCATAGCTTCCGATTAAACTGATTCCAACAAATTCGCAAAGAAGCCAAATGATAAAAAAATTATTCCTGGTTCTTATAAAGAAAAAAATAAAAATGAAGGGATAGAATAAAACAATTTCTGAATAAAAGAAAGAATTCATGAAGCTATTCAGTCGTCGCCAAAAGTCTGTATCTGTAACGCTGCCTGTTTCAAAATTCTGTGTGAGACTATAGAAAATAAAATCGTTTAGCGGTATTCCTGTTAAAAGAATTAAGATGATAAATATTGATATGCCTGAAATAACACCGGCACAAAAAGGAACAATAAATTTTCGTTGCTTTATAGCCAGGGATAAAAAGATTGCAACAATTCCAAAAAAAGCAGAGAACCTGAAAGCAAATGCAAGTGATGCTACGAGGCCACTTACAAAAATTCTTTTACTGTTTTGCGCAGTAGCAAAATAATACACAGAAATAATCATACATGCCACATCGTATGTTTCTGTGAAAGAAACACTGGCGCTGTCTGCGCTTTTCCACAGCAACGAAAGACCATAAATTGTAATTGAAATTATTCCGCAAAATTCCCCAGAAAAGTGTTTTGCAATTTTATAGAGATAATATATTCCTATACTTTGGAAAATCGTGCCCAACAATTTCGGGAACCAGCTATTAACTCCAAACAATTTATCAGATAAACCAAAAATTGCAAATATCAAAGGAGATTTATTATCAACCCCACCTTGGTATGGCGTTAGCCCGTTAGTAAACCAATTGTGACCAATGTATTGCCACATTGCTTCATCAAAGTTGAGATGAGTGGACAGAAGAGCAATAGATAACTGCATTAATCCGAAAAAAATAATTAATGGTAAGGGTTTAACCAGCAAATATTTTGGTTGCTTTAAAGGCATAAAGTTTTATTCAAAAGAATTCCAAAAAAAATATTCGATATTAAATTATACCAAACGATAGGTATCACCAACCTTTCGGTGGTACAAGTCCAGCAAAAAATGAATATGAAATAAATTACCGTTGCATTCTCTTAATTTTTTTTCATTGATAACTCTACCCCACATCAGCATATGGCTACCGAGATTGATTGTTTTTAGGATTTCAATTTCTTTGTAGCTAAATACCTTGTCGGGAATATTGAACCCGAATTTTTCACTTTGAATGGTTTTAAAAGGAAGAGAATCAAGTGTCGGTGGTGCGGAGCCATGATGCTTTCCTAATTCATAAATCACATCTTTATATTCACAAGATACTTCCGATACAACAATTTTTTTTGCATCAATAATTTTTGAAAGCGTGATATTGGTGTGTCTTAATCCAAATACATAATTTTCATTAAGGTCACCAAGCAAATCCATCGGAAAAATATTGAAATAGTTATCCTCCTTAAAAGAAATTATTCTAACCTTACGGGGAAAGCTATACGCAGCAGCGAATGATTTTAATTTATCGAAAGAAAATTCCGGTTTTTTATAATACCGATCGTATAGCAAATGAATTTTTAACCAATTTGCATGGAAGATTTTAGTGTTTATCAATTTAAGCAGCAACAGAACTTTTTCATCGATTTCAATCTTATCAAAAAAATCAAGGTTAATAATTGCTAAAGTTTTTTCTTTTGCAAAGGTTACACCAGCAGCGGTTTTAAAATGCATTTTATAATTTGCATCTTCATCTATGGGAAATTTTTTGAGATCGAGCCAGATTCCAAAAACAACCGGCTCAAGACAAAGCAGAAATTGCTGTTGTGAAATATCAACGTAATTTTCTCCCCTCTGCAAATAAACCTTTTCTTTAATTTCTCCATCTATCGTAACAGTTGAATATTCACGGATTACAGTATCTCCAAAAAATATTTTTCTAATTAAATTTTTCATTTCCTGGTTAAATGGATAAGGGTAAAGTCAGAATCCGGCAGAAGCTCGCTGCTGCGAAAAATAAAATTATTTTTGGAACCCCTAATAATTTCGTCAATTGAATAAATATAAACTGTTTGCTGATGATTTTGATGCTGCATATTAATGGATATACTTTCACCAAAGAAAAAATATTTTAAAACTTTGCGAAAGTGTGCAGTTAATAATTCATTCAACTTTCTTGCAAGTACCAAGGCGATAACATTTCCGCCGGGTTTTATCAAAGACGCAAGATTCTGAAATAACAATTCAATTCCCGGTATGCAATTGATCACGGCAAAATTTGCAAGCACAGCATCAACCTTTTCTGTAAATGGAAGTTGCTTATGCCATTCCCGGAAGTCAGTTGAAAGGTCATCCAGGAAAATTATGTTCTGATTAATTAAATTTTTTCCGGTCCTTATAGCAATCTCTCTCATAGCATTGGACGGCTCACAAAAAAATATTTTATCATTGTTATCTGTAAGCCATCTTAAATCAAGTCCCGTTCCGCCACCAAAATCAAGCACCACGCCATACCTCACGATATTCGAAAATTTATTAGCAACCAGTTGTCTTACATTATTGTCAGCATTTTTATCAACCATGCTGTTATATTCAACAGCTATATGATTATAGTATGAAATATTTTGTTCTATTATTGCTAACGGAGCTTTATGTTGCATAGCGTGACACTGATTATAAAAGCAAAGGCAAGCAGGTTATTTATATTCCTACTTTCGTAACGTATAAAAGTGGCCGAAAGTGGTCTTTCCTAAAAAAAATTTATGAGGTTTGTTTTTTTAAGCTATAATTATTCACCCAATATAAATACTCCGCAGGATTGGGTAAACAGGATAAATTTTTATGTTGGCTCCCTGGAACACCTTGCTAAAACCAATACAGTTATCCGGGTTGATCAAATAAATTATGAAGGAAATTTCACACATAATGGCGTTCAATATTTTTGTATGAAGACAAAAAAAACCAAAACTTTTTTTCCTGTAAAGCTTCATCGATTTGTAAAAAGTCTTCGTCCTGATATTGTTATTGTAAGCAGCTTTCATTTCCCGCTTCAAATTATCCAGCTCCGTTATCTGCTGGGAAATAAAGTAAAAATAATTGTTCAAAACCACGCCGAAAAGCCTTTTACAGGTGCAAAGAGATATTTACAAAGGCTCGCTGATAAATATATTAACGCCTATTTTTTTGTTTCTCTTGAAATGGGTTATACGTGGGTTATAAAAAAAAATATTTCTTCTGAAAAAAAAATATTTGAAGTCATGGAAGTTTCTTCCGTCTTTCATTTAATTGATAAAACTGAAGCAAGAGCAAAAACAGGAGTTAACGGCTCGTTGGTTTTTTTATGGGTCGGAAGATTAAATGAAAATAAAGATCCGTTAACAGTCGTAAACGCATTTTTAAAATTTTCTGATTTATATCCTGATGCAAGGTTATACATGATTTATCAAACCGAAGAACTTCTTGATAAAATAAAAACTATTATTAAGCAAGAAAATAAAAATTCAATTCATCTTATCGGAAATATTGAACATAACGAAATGCTTTACTGGTACAACAGCGCAGATTTTATTATTTCCGGTTCTCATTATGAAGGAAGCGGCACGGCTGTTTGCGAAGCAATGAGTTGCGGCTGTGTTCCTATTGTTACAAACATTACTTCTTTTAAAATGCTAACTGATAATGGACTCTGTGGAATTTTATACGAAGCCGGCAATGATAAGGAATTGTTATCAGTTTTAATTTCAATTGCGCAAATCAACATAGAAGAAAAAAGAAATAAAA
>JBEPVC010000165.1:0-5294 GCA_041691235.1 Chitinophagaceae bacterium | reverse complement strand
CAAAGAGAAGAAAGGCTTGATAAATTAGAAACCAGGATGAAGGAAATGAATATTCCTGCAGACGAATTGTTTTGGTATTTAGATACAAGAAAATTTGGAAGTGTCCCGCATGCTGGCTTCGGGCTTGGGTTTGAGCGTTTAATACAATTTGTTACCGGCATGACCAATATAAGAGATGTTATCCCTTTTCCAAGATTTCCAAAGAATGCAGAGTTTTAAATTTCTTAGTTATTTAAGGCTGCCGCAACTTACTTTGATAAAAATTTTTTTATTCTTGTGCCAACATTTTCTCTTATATTTTCATAAAAGAAATTATAATCAGCAATATGATAATTTTTTGTTTTAAGAAAAATACTTCCAAAAAATCTAGGCTTGTTTACCCATAAAATATTTCCATGAATTTGCGAATGAACAAGCCCCGGAATTACTTTATTAAAATTTCTAAGCATTCCTCCTTTATTTAAGTCTTTAGAAGCAAAAGTTGTATCCATTGTCCATGTAAGCGGATTAATAACGTATGCCTTAATTTTTTCCTTTTCTATAAAAGGCGCAATGTAATTTTCCTCAAAAGTTCTCCACGTTACAAAGCATCCGGTTGCCAAAGAATCTTCACAAGGTTTTAGCTCAGAAAAATAATTTGTGAAAACCGGCAGTCCTATAATATATGCACACACTAATTGTTTCTGTAAATCTTTACCCTCAAAAAATTCTTTTAATAATCTTCCTGCATGCAACGTTCCCTGGCTGTGAGACGCAATTATAATTGGCCTGCCGTGATTATAATTTTTAAGATAATACTCGAATGCCTTTTTTACGTCTTCGTAAGCAATATCAAACGAAGCGCTTGCTTTTTCTTTATCTTCAGTAAAAAAAGCAAGAAGATTCGCCTGTCTGTATCGAGGAGCGAATACCCTGCAATATTTATTAAAGACGCTTGCCTGGTACAGTATAGTGGATTTGTCCGTTTTTTTATTGATTTCCTGATTGTCAATATCTGCATTCCATCCCATTGGTAGTGTCTGATCAGTATATGTAGTGGGATAAATAAAAAAAACGTCGGCCAGGGAATCTCTATTTTCGTTTTTTAAATCAGAAGGAATATTATCCGATGGATCTTTTTTAAATGGATGTGCAGCCCAATAATTCAAGTCACTATAATTTGGTTTACTGCTGTCACTTTTAAAGCGATAATTAATTGAGCTTGTAAAAAATTTTGCATTGCATGAAACTAGAACTGAAAGCAGAAATAAAAAAACACTTACGAAACCCAGTAATAAAAAATTTCTTTTGTAAATTGTCATACTCAAATCTACATTCGCAATCCAAAGTAAAAAAATAACACTATGACAATTCCAGTAGTTGATTTGAATGATTTTTTAAACGGCGATGAGAAAAAAAAATCGGCGTTTGTTCAGGAACTTGGGAAAGCTTATGAAAGTGTCGGTTTTGTTGCAGTAAAAAATCATGGTATTCCTAAGGAGCTTATTGCAGATCTATATAGAAATGTTCAACAATTTTTTTCTCTTCCTTCCAACAAGAAAAAAAATTTTGAAATACCCGAACTGGCTGGACAGCGCGGCTATACTTCCTTTGGAAAAGAACATGCAAAAGGAAGCGATGCACCTGACCTTAAAGAATTCTTTCAATATGGCCAGGTAGTTCCGAAAGATCATAAATTAAAATCTGAATATCCCGATAATGTAAATGTTAGTGATGTTAAGGGGTTTGATGAAATCTTTTATAAGGCATATCGTGCTTTTGAAAAATCCGGAAAATCACTTTTACAGGCAATTGCATTATATCTTGGTTTAAACGAAAATTATTTTGATGGTTTTGTGGATGAAGGAAATTCCATCGTTCGTGCTATTCATTATCCTCCAATAACGTCTGAACCAAAAAGCGCGATACGTGCAGAACAGCATGAAGATATTAACCTGATTACTTTGCTGGTCGGAGCTTCTGCTGATGGATTACAAATTCTTACAAAAAAAAATGAGTGGGTGGGCGTTACCTCATTACCTGATCAAATTGTTGTGAACGTCGGGGATATGCTTCAGCGTTTAACCAACAATAAATTAAAGAGCACAACGCATCGGGTTGTAAATCCGCCGAGAGAGTTATGGCATACTTCGCGGTTTTCTATCCCGTTTTTTCTTCATCCAAAATCTACTATGAGTCTTACCGCGCTTGCCAGTTGTATAGATGAAAAGCGTCTTAAAGTATATGAAGACATTACTGCCGGAGAGTACCTTGATGAGAGATTGCGTGAGATTGGATTAAAAAAATAATGAAGAAAATTTTTTTTCGGCCTTTTATCCTTTACTCTTAACCTTTTCTTTTTGGTCAGTTAATTGATTTTGCTTCGACAAACGTGTTGTAAAGAAAAATAAATACTGGAAAAGGTTTAGTTTATAAAAACCGTCTTAAATATTGAATTGTTTTTAAGATTTTCAATTTATAGATTTTTCAAATGGTTTTGTTTCGGCATATTCCTTTTTTAAAAGCTGTTTTTTTTTATACTATTTCTGCTTTTGGCGGACCACAAGGGCATTTGGGCATGATGATGAAAACCTTTGTGGACAGGCGCAGAGACATCACCAAAGAGGAATTAATGGAATATCTTGCCTTTTGCCAATTATTGCCTGGGGCTACATCAACGCAAACACTTACACTTATTGGATACAAAAGAGGAGGAGTTCCTCTGGCGGTTTTAACTCTTATAATCTGGATTTTACCTGCCAGTATTTTAATGGGATGTTTTTCCTTCCTTGTTCACTATGTTAATACCAATCATGTAAGTCTTAACATATTTTCTTACGTACAACCTATGGCAGTTGGTTTTGTTGCGTTTGCAGCTTACCGGATGTATAAAGTTTCAATCAAGAATACTATTACCTACATAATCATGTTAGCAGGCCTTTTTGCCACTTATCTTTTTTTTAAAACACCCTGGGTTTTTCCAATTCTTATAATTCTTGGCGGTGTTGTTACAAATTTTAGCGATAGAAGAATTCCTGAAAAAGAAGCAATAAGGCCAAAACAAATAAAATGGACAAATATCTGGCTATTCGTTCTCCTATTTGCTGTTGTAGGTTTTTTGAGCGAAACTGCGAGAACCCATAATTGGGAAAATAAACGAGCTTTCAATCTCACAGAAAATATTTATAGGTTTGGGAGCCTTGTTTTTGGAGGTGGCGACGTTCTAATGCCAATGATGTACGAGCAATATGTGGTTAGAAGCAAAACAAAATACATGACAAAGGAGGAATATCTTACAGGATGGGGTTTGGTAAGAGCTTTGCCAGGGCCGGTTTTTTCTGTTGCGTCATATACCGGGGGCATGGTTTTAAGAGACAAGGGGAAGGATATGCAACTATTAGGATGCATAATTGGCTGTGTTGCCATTTTTCTTCCCAGTGCGTTATTGGTTTTATTTTTTTATCCGGTTTGGCATAATCTAAAAAAGTATGTAATAATATTTCGGGCCCTGGAAGGAATTAATGCGGTCGTAGTTGGCATTATGTGGGCTGCCTCATTATACTTATTGAAAGATATTTCTATCACAGATCTTAGAACAGTAAGTTTTGTAAATGTTTTCGTAATTATTGGAACGTTCCTTTTGCTATCCTTCACAAAGATCCGATCGCCATACATTGTTTTTGGTTGTCTTTTATTAGGTTTTCTAATCTGATGATCACATGTAATATTGATGTATTTCTATTTCTTTTTGCACAACATCCGGAACAAGGTAGCGAATTGATTTTTTTTTCTTCAACATCTCACGTATATGGGTACTCGAAATTTCCAGTAGCGGAGCCTTCAGCAAAATAATATGGGTTTCTTTAATTTCTTCCGCCTTGAATCCTGGCCTTTCATAAATTAAAATTGAATAATTTTTCAACAATACTTCATAATTTTTCCAACGCTTAATATTACAAAAACTGTCGCTGCCGATAATTACGGTATAAGTGTGTTTAGGATATTTTTCTTCCAAATAAATAAGTGTATCAATTGTATAAGAAGGCTTGGGGAGCTTAAATTCCACATTAGACGTCCTAAGTTTTTTCTCCCCTTCAATACAAAGATCTATCAGTCGTTTTCTCTGCTGCTCATGTAGTAAATAATTCGACTTCTTTAAAGGATTTTGAGGTGAGACAACAAACCAAATTTGATCTAAATCCGTATTATTTGCAATGTGATTAGCTATTATTAAATGCCCCGTATGAACAGGATTAAATGAACCAAAAAATAACCCGATTTTCACGTATTAATCTGTTTATCAATCACCTATAAAAATTCAACATAAATTTTTTCTGCCTCATCCATTCTCAAACTCAAAGAATAGCCTGCTACCAATATATATATAGGATCTCCAAACGGAGCTTTTTTCCATACAGTGACTTCTTCACCCGGCAAACAACCCATTTCCATTAACTTTAGAATTATATCGTCATTTTTAAAAGACTTGATTTTTACCTTTGTGCCTGTTTTTATTTCAGATAAATTCATTAATAGTATATTGAATGTAAATATATTATTCAGCTTTGTCACCTTATTCCGATTTTAGAAAAATTCTATTTTGAAAATTTCATTTAAAGAGCATAATGTAGTTTCGCGGTTAAAAAACACAACTAAATTAAAAACATTTTTAGTTGCGATTTCTAAACATGAGAATGTTGATTTTAAGTTAGTTACGTATATTTTCTGTAGTGATTTATATATTTTGAACTTAAACCAAAAATTTTTACAACACGACACCTTTACAGATATCCTTACTTTTTTACTATCAAACCCTGAAGACCCAATTACTTCTGAAATCTACATTAGCGTGGAGAGAGTGAAAGAAAATGCCATCTTATTTAAAACTCCATACTCTCAGGAATTATTAAGGGTTATTATTCATGGTCTACTTCATTTATGTAACTATAAAGACACTTCTGCGACGCAAAAAAAAATAATGCGGTCAAGGGAAAATTTTTATTTATCTCAGTATGGTTTCACGTGAAACATTTAATCGTCTTCAGAAATCTTATTTAATAAATTTGCAGAATGTTTCCAAAATATGATGTAATAGTTGTGGGCGCAGGTCATGCCGGATGCGAGGCTGCAGCCGCAGCCGCCAATTTAGGTAGTAAGACGCTTCTTATAACGATGAATTTGCAAAATATAGGACAAATGAGTTGTAATCCAGCTATGGGAGGAATTGCTAAAGGACAGATAATCAGAGAAATTGATGCAATGGGAGGATTTTCCGGGATAATTAGTGATGAAAGCATGGTTCAATTCAGAATGCT
>JBEPVC010000164.1:0-5318 GCA_041691235.1 Chitinophagaceae bacterium | reverse complement strand
CCCCAATCAAGAAATTTTCTGTTATCTGAAACATAATATTTTTTTAGACTATCTGTAGATGCAATCCAGTTGGTTTCAGCTCTGTCACTTTCGGGTATTGAAGGTTCCATATCAGGATCAAAAAAATACCATGAGTTATTAAAAAGCAGTTCTGTGGCATAATGGTGTGGAAAGCCAACACTTCTATAGGAGACACTCTTTCTTTTCATTGCTTCCATTAGAACAATAGCTTGTTGCGAACAGCCAGCATAAGGGTATTGTAAAATCTCATCCGGATTTACAGGAGAACCAAGACCTTTTCCGCAGAAGTATTGTGCTGTGGCGGCAATCCAGTTTTGCCTTAAAGTGTAATTAGAAAAACCATGATAGAAGCGCCTTCTTATAATAAAGGAGACCAATTCGGCGTACTGTAACGTTCCTGTTTTTAATTGATGGTTATATGCCACACTATCTGCATAATCAATAAGTCGCTGCACAGAATTTATTTTTGACAAAGGAGGATCAAAAAGTTCCTTGTGATTGAAAACCGGTTTTTTTTCAAGGGTCACATTGAAAAAAATGGGTAAAAGCAGCAATGGGACTGATAAAAGCGTTAATAACTTCATTTAGTACTAAATTGTATAAAAGCGCCTCAGTCATAACTAACGGTAAAGGGTAGGTTTTATTTTAAAAAGTAGCAAGCAAATGCTAAAGTCAATAATGGAGAATTGAGTGAGAAGCAGGTGTATTTATAAATATTTATCTCCTTTATTTCGTTTTATCTCTGCCACATATTCTTTTATATGTTGCTCCTTTTCCTTTTTACAAACAAGAAGAACATCGTCTGTATCAACAACAATAAAATCCTCAAGACCCTGCAAAAGAAGAAGCTTATCGCTTTGGGAATGTATTACATTTTTTGTCGAATCAAATAAGATTACATTTCCCCCAGCCACAGCATTTTCCTTATAATCCTTTTCGAGATTTTCATATGCGCTGCCCCAAGTACCCAAGTCGCTCCATCCAAACGAAGAAGGAATAACATAGACATTATCTGCTTTTTCAAGAATTCCATAGTCAATGGAAATATTTACACATAATGGATAAATTAATTCTATTGCTTCTTTCTCCTCAGAATTCACCAACGCTTTTTTTGCGCTATCAAAAACTTCATGAATTTCAGGAAGATATTTTTCAAAAGCTTTAATGATGCTCTCAGTCCGCCAAACAAAAATACCGGCGTTCCATAAAAAATCCCCGCTGAGTATAAATTTTTTTGCGAGTTCTATGTCTGGTTTTTCTGTAAACGTTTTTACTTTATAAACGTTATCCGTAACGGCAACCGCTTCATGTTGTATATAACCATAACCCGTATTTGGAAAGAGTGGTTTTATGCCAAGTGTAACAAGAGCATTGTTCTTCTCTGTAAATTCAAGAGCCTCCAGGCTCACTTTTCTAAAAGATGTATCATCCATAATAAGATGATCGGCCGGGGCACAAATTAAATTACTCTGGGGATTTAGCTGATTCAATTTATATGAGATATAAGCAATGCATGGTGCAGTATTTTTCCGGGAAGGCTCACATAATATATTTTCCGGAGGTAAAAGAGGCAACTGCTCTTCAACAATCTCCCTATATTGTATAGAAGTAACTACATAAATATTTTCATTCGGAATGTATTGAGCGAAGCGTTCGTATGTTGCCTGTATAAGAGTTTTTCCAAGATTCAATAAATCAAGAAATTGCTTTGGACGATCCAGCCGGCTTACCGGCCAGAACCTGCTCCCAATACCGCCTGCCATAATTGCTACATAATTATTCTCATTCATTTTTTTGAATATTAAATTAAACCTTCCCGCACAAGATCGTGCAGATGAATTATACCTACATACCTGTTATTTTCAGTTACTATAAGCTGGGTAATATTTTGTTTGCGCATCAAGTCTAAAGCAACTACCGCAAGTGCTCCACTTTCAATTGTTTTTGGGTTAAGCGTCATAATATCTTTAGCCTTTACTTTTGAAGGGGACAGATCTTTTTCAAGCATCCTTCGCAAATCGCCATCGGTAATTACACCTAAAATATTTTCTTTGGCATCAACAATAACAGTAACGCCTAAACGCTTTTTTGAAATTTCTATAATAACGTCTTTTAATAAGGAGTCCAAAGTCACTGCAGGTTTTTCATTATTAATATACAGATCGGCTACACGCAAGTAAAGCTTTTTACCCAAGGTTCCTCCTGGATGAAACTTTGCAAAATCTTCTGTGCTAAATCCCTTAATGTCCATAAGGCATATAGCCAAAGCATCGCCCATAACTATTTGGGCCGTTGTACTGGTTGTAGGCGCGAGATTATTAGGGCATGCTTCTTCTGCTACAGTTGTATTCAAAAAAACATCTGCACACTTCGCAAGATAACTTTGCGAATTGCCGCACATGGCAATAAGAATATTTCCGAAATTTTTTATTAAAGGAACTAATACTTTTATTTCCGGGCTGTCACCGCTTTTGCTAATTATCATAACAATATCCTGTTGCTGAACCATACCGATATCACCATGAATTGCATCTGCGGCATGAAGAAAAAGAGCAGGTGAACCTGTACTGTTAAGTGTCGCAACAATCTTTTGTGCAACTATGGCACTCTTCCCAATTCCGCTAACAACAAGTCTTCCACTGCTTTTATTAATTAATGTTACTGCTTTTTCAAAATCTTCATTTATGAAATCAGACAGGGCACTTATAGAAAGAGCTTCTATTTCAATTGTTTTTTTTGCAGTTTCCAGAATCGTATTTCCCATTAAAGAATTAAAGATTAAAGAATTCGCTAATTACTTTTCCTTAAAAGAAAGCAAACCTACTTTAAATGAGTGGTTAGTCAAAGCAAAGGATTTTATTGACTAGCATATTCTTCGTAACTTAACCATAACAATTTTGCATAAATAAAGAATAATTGTTAAATCATCATTTCGATATAAATTTTTAGAACCCAATTGAATTAACTTTGAAACCCTTATATAATAACGTGGAGTAGAAAAAAAGCCAATGCCTACATCTAAATTAAAAACAAAAAGTAAAAGCGTCAAACCATCTCCAAAGAGTAAAATCTCTAATCAGGAAACAGCGGGAGAATTAATCAGACATCTTCAAAGTAATTTTGGGTTCGATACATTTAAAGAACCGCAGGAAGAAATTATTCAAAATCTTTTATCGGGAAAAGACACATTTGTAATTATGCCCACAGGCGGCGGGAAAAGTCTCTGTTATCAATTGCCCGCAATAATAAGCAAGGGCTGTGCGATTATTGTTTCTCCTCTGATTGCACTTATGAAAAACCAGGTAGATCTTATAAGAGGATATAGCAGCGCAGACCATATCGCACACTTTTTAAACAGTACTTTAAACAAAGGGCAACAAAAAATAGTTAAAGATGACCTTACATCCAGGAAAACCAAGATGCTTTATGTTGCGCCGGAGACCTTAACCAAAGAAGAAAACGTTGAATTTTTTAAAGATCTTGATATTTCTTTTTTTGCTGTTGATGAAGCCCACTGTATTAGTGAATGGGGACACGATTTCAGGCCTGAGTATAGGAGGCTGAGAGAAATAATGGATAAGATAAATGAAAAAATTCCGGTTATTGCTCTAACAGCAACCGCTACACCAAAAGTTCAAAGCGATATAGTGAAGAATTTAGGACTTCGTGAGCCTAAAATATTTATTTCTTCTTTTAATCGCCCAAATCTTTACTATGAAGTTCAACCGAAATTGAAGAAAGAACAAGCGGTAAAAAGTATTGTAAAATTTATTTCTCAAAACAAGGGAAAGAGCGGGATTATTTATACTCTTAATCGTAAAACCACCGAAGAGCTTGCCCAAATGCTTATGGCAAATGGAATAACAGCGGTTGCGTACCATGCCGGACTTGATTCGAAATTGCGTGCGAAAAGACAGGATGAATTTTTAGGTGAAGAGGTTCAGGTAATTGTCGCCACAATTGCATTTGGAATGGGGATAGATAAACCCGACGTGAGATTTGTTATTCATTACAACATACCTAAATCTATTGAAAATTATTACCAGGAGACAGGACGAGCCGGCAGGGATGGCTTAGAAGGGAAATGCATTCTTTACTACTCACACAAGGATGTTTCAAAGCTTGAACATTTAATGCGTGATAAGTCATTAAGCGAAAGAGAAGTTGGAGGTCAATTGATAAATGAAACCGTTGCATATTCTGAAAGTGCTGTTTGTAGAAGAAAAATTTTGCTAAGCTATTTTGGTGAAGACTATTTACATGACAACTGCGGGGGCATGTGTGACAATTGCAGAAATCCAAAAGAACTTCGCGAGGCAAAAACAGAAGCGGTTTTAGCCTTAAAGACAATACAGGCGTTGGACGAGCGCTTTCCCATTACTTATGTGATTCCTGTAATTTTAGGACGGCTTAGTCCGCAAATTAAAATGTACAGGCATGAAGAACTTCCCGTGTTTGGTTCCGGTAAAGAAAAAGATGATCACTATTGGAATTCATTGTTGCGCCAAATGCTTCTTGAAGGACTCTTAAAAAAAGATATCGAAGACTACGGAGTCTTAAAAATTACTCCAAAGGGAGACGTTTTTATGAAGAAGCCAACATCGTTCAAAATTTCACTGAATCATATATTTGAAGATACGGGCGATGACGATGATGATGGTGTAAGTGCAGGAGAAACTATCGCCGCAGATGAGCAGCTTTTTGAATTATTAAAAAATCTCCGCCATCAGGAAGCAAAAAAGCGAAACCTTCCGCCGTTTGTTGTTTTTCTTGAAAATAGTCTTCAGGATATGGCCACTCTCTATCCGACCACGTTAAAGGAACTTGAAAAATGCCAGGGCGTAAGTGTGGGCAAAGCAATAAAATTTGGAAAGCCATTTGTAAATCTCATAGCAAAATATGTGGAGGAAAATGAAATCGAAAAACCAGATGATTTTGTTATGAAAAGTGTTGTTAATAAAAACAGCAACAAAGTTTTTATTATACAAAATGTAGATAAAAAAATGCCTCTTGAAACAATAGCAAAACATAAAACTTTAAAGCTTGAGGAGTTGCTTGAGGAAATGGAGACCATTGTTGCAAGCGGAACGAAACTTAACCTTGATTATGCCATTGAAGATCTTGTGGAAGAATATGAGCGGGAAGAAATTATCGACTACTTTAAAGGATGTCAAACCTCAAGCCTTGATATTGCACGCGAAGAACTTTCCGAAGGCAATTATACTTTTGAGCAACTAAAAATTATGCGCATAAAATTTTTATGCGAGTACGGAAATTAAAATAACAAAATATAGAAC
>JBEPVC010000163.1:0-5329 GCA_041691235.1 Chitinophagaceae bacterium | reverse complement strand
GTAGCTCCCTCTAACGGAAGTTTTGACCTGCCATCTGTTATTGTTCCATGTATATTTATTTGTTGCGCTTTGCACAACTGCGTTAATAAAATGCATGAGAATAATACACAGATCTTATATATGGAAATAGAAATCTTGTTCATATAATAGATTCACTGATATTAAAAAAGTGAAATGCAACATAAAAGCTGGTACTGTAAAAACAATAGCTAAAAGCTACTAATCCAGTTCTACATTAATTTCTTGTCTTGTTGCTTAAAATATCAGGAATTTTTTGGAGGAGGGCCTGCTTTGGAGATGAATACAGAATTGAGCATGTAGGATTTATTAACACGATAGATTTTACCAGTGCTATTTAAATTGAAATCATATTGTAGTTCATTTGTGACAACATGAACCAAAACATTTTCTTCTGTAGCAAGAGAGGTTTGATGATTGCCGTTCTCTGAATTTTTTGATAATTCTTTTTCCAGGTGATTACTGCCATAAATAGCATGAACAGTGGCAATGTGGATAGCTTCAGAAAAAATATGAGATAAAGTGTCATTCACAATTGGTATCAATGGCTTAAACATAACTGTTACATACAGTAACATTAAATAATATGCGATCGGTACTCTCATTTTTGTTAAAGCTAAAACTACAATTTGTTATGCTGATTCAATAAGATTTACTAAAATATACGCTTTTATGAAATAGATGGTTTTAATAACTCAGCTTTAAATAAAGTATCCAAATGTGTGCAAAAAAAAACCGGAAAAATTTTCCGGTTAATTTTTAAAAAAAATATTCTATTAATGAGCGGTAGCTAAGTAAGGGAATGATGTAAGAAACGGAACATCATTGGCAGGAACTCCATCGCTTGTTAGGGTTGGATTGTCAGCTCCTGTTGGGCCACCAAATATCAATAAAAGTTCGGTGTCAATAACATCATCATCTAATGCACGGCCGGTTAATACATTAGGGCCATCAAAAAATGTTGTTTTGCCTGTTGTTGAAACATTCAATACATCGGTTGCTAAAACGCCTGTAAATGCAGCAGCGTCTAAGGTTAAGGCGTTAGTAGTGTAACCTGCATTTAATGCAAGTAAACGTGCCTGAAATTTTGGTTGGAATATAGGGCCCATGGCTGAAGGAACAGTAACGTTGAAAGTTTCTTTATCATCTCCAACATTAAACACAGTGTTTATTGCAGGCCTTGCCATTTGATCTTGTTGTTGATAGTAAACGGTAGTGTGACCGGGATTTTTATCTTTACAGGCCGCGAAAATGGTGCTTCCTGCAATGATAAGCGTCAATAATTTTATCGTTGTTTTCATTGTAATAATTTTTTTTGAATAGTAAATTAATAAGTTGACGAGGTTATATTTTCTTTTTAGTTTCCAGCCAAACATTTATTTTTCCGCTGCCACCTAATAAAGATTTTGGAAGCTCAACTACAACACTCATAACATTCGTGCCGGCGAAAGCATCTACAGCGGTACCAGGATGGTTAAAGCCTGTTGCAGTACCAGCAAGAATTTTATGGAACTGATCTAAGTCAAAGAAAAAAGGATCATCTCTTGGTCCTGCAAAAACAGAAACTCCGTTTGCAGTTGCAATTATTGGCGCCGATCCATAAGGTGTTACCTTAACGGATGCAACTGCATTTCCTTCCAATTTACTGCGGGTTCCTTTTTCTGATGGAGCAATAGGTCCGTAAAATTTCATAGAGTTTGATGAAGCATCATACTTGCATTGAATTACGAGGTCTTCAATATTGTCGTTGTTGTTGTCAATATTAAATTCAATAAGTGTGTTTTCATCAAATTTTGCAGCGGCCGTAGTTGCGGGAGTTAAAAGCCCCTGCGTGTTTGCTACGAAAACTAAATTCGAGGTATTCGATCCCTGGAATACATACAAGTCGGTAATGTCGGTTGTTTGGCCCGTTACCGAAGGAGCATCAATGTGATCAGCAGCGTAAATTATACCGCCGGTAACCAGTGCCAGCGCAGCGATGGCTGAAAACAAAAGTTTTTTACGTTTCATTTTTTAATGATTTTTTTTGATTAATAAATTAAGAATGAGTTCCTGGATTATTTTTTGAAATATTAAAAACAGAACTTTACTACCTGATGAATTACGAGAAACAATCAATGCCGGATTTTTAACAAGAAAGAAATTAGTATTATTTGCTTTCAGGATAAATAATTTCTAACGTTAAAATTTATCCTCTTGTAGTTTCTATTAATCTTTTTATCTTTCTTAAAAATTAAAATACATTGTATGAATTACTGGCTTGTAAAATCTGAACCTTCCTCTTATAGCTGGGAGCAATTAAATAAGGATAAAAAAACTTCATGGACGGGTGTGAGAAATTTTGCTGCAAGAACTCATCTGAAAAATATGAAGAAAGATGATGAAGTTTTTTTTTATCACAGTAATGAAGGAATGGAAATAGTTGGTATTGCCAAAGTAATAAAAGAATTTTATCCTGATACAACAGCACAAGATGGAAATTGGATTACAGTTGATCTTAAGCCTTACAAGAAATTAAAAAAGCCTGTTAGTCTTACGGAAGTAAAGGCTGACAAGCGTTTAGCCGATATGCCCCTGGTAAGAATCGGTAGATTGTCTGTTCAACCGGTTTCAGAAAAAGAATGGAAAATAATTACGGAAATGGCAGGGGGGAAGTGATGTAAAAAATAAAAGGACTACAGAAGTAGTCTTCGAACAGTAAATGTTTAAGCTGTTTTATTTGTTAGAGTATAAACGTGATATGCATAAGCCCTCGTGTTTTAGCAACTGTTTGTCCATGGGCATACTCCTGCGCAAAAGGTAATTGCACATTCATTCCTATTGTTATTTTTTTATAATTTATTTCTACACCGGCCGATGCCAAACTTACATAGCCACCCGTTTCATCAACTTTGGCTTTCTCCAGGTAATTAGGAGCCGCCTGTTCATATAAAACACCAATATTGGGAGCAAAATAAAGAGACTTCGCAGCTTTAGCCTGATAGTAAGCGAAGGTGTTTGCAGAAAAACGATCTCCATATTTAAAATGACTATTGTTAACTGTGTTTACTTTGTAATTAACTGTGGTGTTGATACCAATTTTATTTATGCTGATGTTATACATCGCGTTAGCAATAAAATCAGTGCTTCCCGTACCCATCTGGCTGTTTGCATCACCCAGCTCTGCTGAAGGATCGCTTAAGTCTATATTATATGTTCCGGTTGCTAATTTAACACCTGCACCTAACCATAAGTCCTGTTTAAAAGAATTATTATTCTGTTTTAATGATTCCCATACTTTATAGTTAGCAACAATCGTAATATCGCCTAACCCATTTTGTATTTTTAATCCATCATCTGTAATCTGCCTGTTAAAATGGTATGGAATAAAAGCTAAAAATTGTGATCTTTTTCCTACTGCAAAGCCGCCCCATACTTCCAATGTTTTATAATGATCATTGGAGAATTGATCTGGCTCATCTGTGAGTTGGGTTTTATAATGAGCGTATTGATATCTTATCCCAATAAAATTGCTGTGATTTACCGGTAATAACCCAATATAAAATCCGCCGACACCACATCCGCAAAACGGGCATGCAAAAGATTGGGATTAATAAATAAAACTATAACTGATAAAATTAATTTCTTCATGCATGCATTTTTTAAAATAATATAATATGCAAAACCTTGCGGCAATGCATTTAAATAAATATTTGATATTATATTAAAAAGTATTGCGGCGGATGAAAAATGCTGAAATGCAAATAAATGGGTGACCCACTATTTGTAATAAAAAATTCAGTTTTACAAAGAGTTTTAAAAGAAATATTTATTGTGGGAAAAAATGTTCGTGCTGAAAAAACGGGCGTATTGGTTTCGTTATTTTTTTCCGGGTTGTTTTTGTCCTTTTTATCCTCACTGGCAAGTTTTTTACAAAGCTGGCATTTGCCGTTACAGTTCATCTGGGGCTTATCACGGTTTTCACACAGGTTTGCCGCTATGTATTTTTGATTGGTATAAAAATTAAGTGTAATCATGTTCCGGTCAAATACCTGCACGGCGAACACCAGTAAAAGACAAGCGACTATAATTTGTTTTAATTCCATTTAAATTTTTGGTATAGTTAATTCATTAAACGCTTTATTATTTCATAGTGGTTGCTTGGCTATTAATTATTTGCCACTGATTATTTCTTTTTTCAAGAATATCAGTAAAGCGCATTTTATTTGAATATATGCCGATATTGTCTTTTCCATTTTCAATTTCTATTCCTGTAACTATAGCAATATTTCCAACTATTTTTACCTCCATACCTGATAAGGATATACTGGTAACATATTGTACTGCTTTGAGCATATCATTTTTATCAGCCACGTCACCAGTGGCGCTTATAATTTTTATATCGTTGGCAAAAGCTGCGCCGAGGTATTTATAATCATGTTTTGCTATTGAAGTAGCAATATTATTTTCAAGCGCTATAATTTTTTCTTTTTCTGTCGACTGGCTAAATGCCAAAAGAGCAAAAGGCATTAATACTGATGTAAATAAAATTTTTTTCACGCGGGGTATATTGAATGCAAATATCGCGAATTAGTTTTTTAACAGTGTCGCTGGGTATACATTACTAAAAAAAAGTTTCTTTTAATATGAGCCTGCAAAGCAGAAATAGTAAGTTTGGCAAATGAAAAAACATATTGTTGTTCTTACAGGCGCGGGCATTAGCGCGGAGAGCGGCTTGCAAACATTTCGTGACGGCAACGGCTTGTGGATGGGTCATAATGTTTATGAAGTTGCAACACCTGAAGGGTGGAAAAAGAATCAAAAACTTGTAATGGAATTTTATAATATGCGCCGGAAAGAAGTAGCTGCAGCTCTGCCAAATGCAGCCCACAAAGGAATAGCAGCGCTACAGGAATATTTTAATGTAACCGTTGTTACACAAAATATTGATGATTTACATGAAAGAGCCGGTACTAAAAATGTAATTCATCTTCATGGAGAAATTTTTAAAATGCGAAGCGTAAAAGATGAAAATACTTTTTATGAAATAAGAAGTGATATACAGCCAGGCGACCTCGCACCTGATGGTGAACAACTTCGTCCGCATGTAGTTTGGTTTCATGAAGAGGTGCCCATGATTGCGCATGCGGTAAATATTATGTCCTCCGCAGATATTTTTATTTTGGCAGGAACATCGCTACAGGTTTATCCTGCTGCAGGCTTGATTGATTATTTGCCTTTGGATATTCCTAAATATATTATTGATAAAAATCCACCTTATATTCAGCCGCATCATAATTTCTTTGTAATAAAAAAATCGGCAACAGAAGGA
>JBEPVC010000162.1:0-5366 GCA_041691235.1 Chitinophagaceae bacterium | reverse complement strand
CAACATTCACTTTCTTTTTACGGTTACCTTTCACCAGTAAAACAAAAGGAACACATAATAAAAATAAAACGCCGAGGTATAAAAAGACATCCATATAAGATAGCACGGAAGCTTGTTTAAAAACCGAATAGTCAAGCGCTTTATAGGCGCTTTTTAAAGCAATATCAGGCGTCATTCCTTTATTCATAAACGCGTGTTGCATTCCTGTAACTCTTTGCTGCACTACCGGGTCATTTTCATTGAGCTTGCTTACCAAATCAACGCGGTGTACCATATTTTTCATTGAAATAAAAGTGGTAATGATGGCTATACCAAATGAGCCACCAAGTTGCCGCATCATTCCCGTAAAAGCCGCTCCCTGGCCTATTTCCTTTCCATGTAATGAGGAAAGAGCCAATGTGGTAATAGGGATAAACAAAAGTCCGAGACCCGCTCCTCTTATTATCAACAGCCACCAAAAGTTATCAGCACTGGTATCAGGTGTAAGTATTTTATAAGCCCAAAAGCTATAGGCGAAAAAGGTAACAAGGCCTCCAACAACAAGAAATTGTTGTTTTACTCCACGCTGCAACAGTTTTCCAATTATGGGCATCATAAACGCAGTTGCAATACCCGATGGAATCAGCAACATTCCCGCCTGCTGTGCAGTCCAGCCAAGTGTAGATTGAGTATATAAAGGAATAATAAACGTTGATCCATACAAACCAAATCCTAATAAAAATGACATAAAAGTTCCAACGCGAAGATTTCCGTTTTTCAAAACTCTTAATTCTACAATAGGATTTTTATAAGTAAGCTCGCGCCATATAAAAAAGAATAAACCAAGGCAAGCTGTTACCGACAACATTATAATAGTAGAATCATTAAACCAGTCATCGTCATGACCTTTTTCCAAAACATATTGAAGCGAACCGACTGCTATTGCAAGCAGCGCAATGCCGAGGAAGTCGATGTGTTTTCGTAAAGTTTTTTCATAAAATTTCGGACTCCGAATAAACTGCAGCGTTAAGAGAGTTGCGGCAATACCTATCGGAATATTTATGTAAAAAATATAAGGCCAGCTATAATGATCAATTATGTATCCACCTAATGGCGGCCCAAGTGTTGGGCCAATTATAACTCCCAATCCATAAATCGCCTGTGCCATACCGCGTTTTTCAATAGGATAACTCTCAGTGATTATTGTTTGTGATGTTACCAGCAATGCGCCACCTCCGACTCCTTGCAGAAAACGAAAAGCAACGAGCTCCCAGATGCCGGTAGCGTTTCCGCATAAAAAAGAAAATACAGTAAAGATCATAATGGAAGCAGCAAAATAATTACGACGTCCAAATTGCTGGGATAGCCAGCTCGTCATCGGAACAATAATTACGTTTCCGATTGCGTATGCAGTAATTACCCATCCTATTTCCGTTAGGGTAGCGCCAAGGTTGCCACGCATATCAGTAATAGCGACGTTTACAATGGTAGTATCAACTATTTCAAGTAAGGCACATAAGATTGCTGTGATAGTTACAATTACTCTTCGTGAGCCATATTCCACTAAAGAATTTGCCTGTTGTATCATAAATTATTCCTGGCCTGTTTTTTTGAATTTAATTAAGGTGAACATCAACATCTACATTCATACCAGGCCTGAGCCTGCTCAACAATGAATCCTTAGTGTTTACAAATTCAATTTTTACAGGAAGCCTTTGTACCACTTTTACAAAATTTCCGCTAGCATTATCGGGAGGAAGTAATGCAAACTCAGCGCCTGTGGCAGGAGAGAATGATGAAAGTATTGCATCAAAATCATGCTTTGGAAATGCATCTGCATGAATAACTACTTTTTGCCCTACTTGCATCTTTTTGTATTGGGTTTCTTTAAAATTCGCAACTACCCAAATGCTGGTGTTATGAACTACGCTGAATGTTGATTGCCCTGCTTGTAAAAACTGTCCTTCCTGTACATTTATTTTTGAAACTTTTCCATCTTCAGGTGCAATAATTACAGCGTATGATAAATTTAATTTTGCGTCTTCCAAATCAACCTCGCGTTGCTTTACCATTGCTTCAGCAACTCCAATAGACTGTGCGGTAGCATTACTTTGTGAGGTTACAACTCCCGTTTGTGTTGATGCCTGGTTTTTTTGCTGCTGTAAAATCTGCAATTGTTTTTCAGCAGTTTCTTTTGCAGCCTGGGCCTGCTCAAATTGTTGTTGCGTAATGGAATGATCAGTAATAAGATTTGCATACCGGTTGTAATCCTGGGTTGTTCTCCATACATTTATTTTAGCCGCTTCTATTTGAGCATCCACGGTGGACACGCCTGCCCTTGATGTAGCAATACCAGAACGTACCGCATTAGTATTGGCGCGGGCTGCAGACACATTACTTTGAGCAGTAGATAAAGCAGCTTCGGCCTGGTCAACTCTTAATTTCAAATCACGATCATCCAATAAAATCAATGTGTCCCCTTTATGTACGAGTTGGTTATCCTTTACTCTGATTTCTTTCACGTATCCGGCAACTCTTGGAATTATCGGGCTTATGTCTGCCTGCACCTGGGCATCATCAGTTTCCTCATGATGTTGTGCATACGTATATTTTGAAATGCCAAACCAACCGCCCAATAACACCATTGCAATTAGAATAATGATAAAAACTTTGCTGCGCTTGCGTGGTTCGCCATTGCCGTTATTTTCTTCCGGGTTTGCTTGATTTTGCGGAATATTTTTTCCGTTTTCTTTTGATTCCATAAAAAGTATTTATTCTTTTAGATTTTTATTATTTATTGCGCTGTTAATAATCCAGCTGTTTCAAGTAATTTATTATAAGCCAACACAACATCTGCTTTTGCTACTGCAAGATTTATCTTTGATTGCAAAAATGAAAAATTTGCATCAAGCAAGTCAGTTGTATTTACAAGACTGTTGTCATATTTATTTTTAGTGATCCTGTAATTTTCTGATGCCTGCAACACCGCTTTTTGATACACATCAATTTTCTTTTGACTTAGTAACAGGTTTTGATAATCCTGGTTTACTCTTAATCGTACATTATCATCAAGCTGTGCTTCATCAGCCGTCAATTCTTTTTCTTTTGCCTGTGCCTGCGAAATCTTTGCTTTTGTTTTCCATAAAGAACCAATATTGTATTGCAAGCCAACACCAAAAGTTACCGCATTGGTTATTGAAACAAAATGTGGGATGTCAGCAGCTATGTAACCTCCTGTTAATGCTAATGATGGATACAATTCTGCCTTTGAAGCAGAAATGCTTGCGGTTGCTGCCTTTTTTCTAAAGCCAAGTGCAAGAATATCTTTTCGGTTTTGTAATGCAAGCTGTTCATATTCTTCTAAATTTTTAAGGCTGATATTTTTTTCAATGCTAGAAGAATCTGTTATTAATAAAGTTGTTTCCGGCAATCCAAGTATGAGATTTGTATTTACATTGGCAATTTTAAAATTGTTTTCTGCATCAAGAAGTGACAGCTCAATATTAGAAGTTTGTAATTGTGATTTTAATAAATCATTTCTTGCAAGCAAACCGTTTTGTTCAAGCCTTGAAAAAACTGAATCACGGTGAAGCGATTGCTGCAGATTTTCTTTAACTACATCTACCGTAACTCCTGCTTTGTATAAATTAATGTAAGCATTTATAGTATTTAAGATTACGGATTCTTTATCATTTTCAACATCCAGCATAGTTGCCTGCTGTAAATATTTTGCAGATTCTATACCATATCGAATTCTTCCACCCGAATAAATTGGAAGCGACACATTGAGTATGCCATACATTGCCTGAGAGATAGAAGATGAACTGCCTCCAGTTCCTGAACTGTCAGAATTTCCGCCAAATGCTTTTGTTTTCAGTGATACATCAGGTGTGGTTAACCGAAGATAAGATCCACTAACGGTTGCATTTGGAAGGCGATTATCTTTTGCTTCTCTTAAAGCTGCAAGTGCCTGTTCATTGCGGGCTGCGGAAGCTTTTAATTGATTACTGTTTTTTATACCTAACTGAATAGCATCTTCCAGGGTAATAGATTTTGTATCCTGCGCATGAGAAATCAAAGGGCATATAAATGTGGCCAAGCCAAGTATTGCCGCAAAAAATATTTTGTAAAAATTTCCTAACAATATCTTCAAGTCCATATTCATTTTTGTCTGTTTTATTTTTTTTTCAATAAGTGAGAACGCATTAATTGTTTTAAGTGTTCACTTAATCTTTCTTTTAGTTTCTTACTTTGAAAAGGATTAAAATCTTTATTTTTTTTCAGAATCTTACGACACATTCCTTCGGAAATCAACAGGTGGCTGATGCTTCCGATTAAAGTGGCAATTGTAAGTTCAGTATCCACGGGTTTAAATTCACCGGATTCAATACCTTTTTGCAGAATAGCTTTTATAATGACAACATTTCTAAGAAGAATATCTGAAATAGCATCATGCATTTGTGGCCTCTGGTCAAGCGATAATTCGCGGTGAAGCAAATGGTGAAACTGTGGAGTAGAAAACATTCTTTCAATATAGCTGTCAATTATTTTATCTATTTTATCTATAGATGAAATCGAGGAATTTTCAAGCTCCGCAACAATCATTTTCATTCCAGACGACTTATATTCTACTACACTTTCAAATAATTTTTCTTTTGAGCCGAAATAATAATTTATCATCGCAATGTTAACACCGGCTCCCGATGCAATATCACGCACAGAAGTACCCTCAAATCCTTTTTGTCCAAAAAGCGTCATTGCTGTTGATAATATATTTTCTTTACTGTCCATTTTTTAAAACAAGGGGCAAAGTTAAACGTTTGTTTGAAATTAAACAAACGTTTAATTAAATTAATTTTAACTCCTAACCGCTAAAAGGGGAATATTACATAAGGTTTTCTATGGGTAAAAAAAGCCTGGTATAACAAAATGCTATACCAGGCTGGTTAATTAGATTTAACAACTTTAAAAAGTTGTCAAATCAATGTTGCTTCCATTGAAATATCAATACTTGAGTTCAACGATTTAGAAATTGGACAGTTTTCTTTTGCACTTTTTGCGTATTCATCAAATTTATCTTTACTGATGCCCGGCACTTTTGCACGCACGGTAAGATGCGATTTTGAAATAGCGCCTGCGCCAAAAGTAATATCACATTTTGTCTCAATTTTATCAGCAGTAAATCCTGCTTCACTTAAAACGATAGCAAATTTCATAGAGAAACAACCGGCATGGGCAGCCGCTATTAACTCTTCCGGATTGGTGCCGTCTTTGGCATCACCAAATCTTGTTGCGAATGTAAATGGCGCGTTATCCAACGTTTTTGTTTCTGTAGTTATTTTTCCTTTCCCTTCTTTTGCGCCTTCCCATTCGGCGTTTGCATACTT
>JBEPVC010000161.1:0-5438 GCA_041691235.1 Chitinophagaceae bacterium | reverse complement strand
CCCCTGGAAGCCGGGCTTGGGTGGATAACAAAATTTTCGAAAGATTTTGTAGCCAAAAATTTATTAGAGAAACAAAAGACGGATGGAGTAACCAAAAAACTTGTAGGATTGGAGATGGTTGAAAAAGGAATACCAAGGCATGATTATGAAATTAAAGAAACTCAAGGTGCCACAATGGGAAGAGTAACAAGCGGGACACAATCTCCTTCTTTAAATAAGGCAATAGCAATGGGCTATGTAGATGTAGCTTATTCTAAAATAGATACGCAGGTTTATATAAAGGTCAGGGATAAATTGCTAACAGCGAAGGTGGTTAAAATGCCATTTGAATAATGCCAAAATATTTATAATAATAGTTTCCTTTTGAATGAAATCAGAAAAAAATAATCTCCCGACTCTATCAACTTCTCTTTCGCCTTCGCTGTTACATTTATACGATGTAAGTAGCAGCATTGTGGTAATTGTAGATGTATTAAGAGCAACTTCAACAATTGCAACAGCTCTCTTCAATGGCGCCAAAAGTATAATACCTGTTGATAGTGTAGCAGACTGCATAAAATTTGGAAAGCAAATGGAAGTAATTACGGCCGGTGAAAGAGATGGAAAAATTGCAGAGGGATTGAAATATGGAAATACACCGCTTCAGTATACTTCTGAATTTATAAAAGGAAAAACTTTAGTATTAACTACCACCAATGGCACAAAACTCTTACACATGGCGCTTTCTGAAGGCGCAAGAGGAATTATCACCGGCTCATTTTGTAATCTTTCGGCAGTATGCGATTATTTAATTCAACAAAATAAAAATGTAATTCTTGCCTGTGCCGGATGGAAAGATCGCATTAACATTGAGGATACATTATTTTCCGGCGCAGTTATAAACCGCATAAAAAGTAATTTTGTTTTGAATTGTGATGGTTCTCTAATAGCAGAAACTCTTTACCATGAGGCAAAACAAGATCTGTTCGGTTTTATGAAAGATCACAATGCCTCTCATTATGAAAGATTGATGGGATTTGGTTTGGAAGAGGACATCCGGTTTTGCTTAACGATAGATAATGCCAACGTGTTATCAATTTATGATGCGGGCCGCCTGGTAAAAGGCAATTCATAAAAAACGATCTATTAAATTTAACCGCCCTTTTATATAATACATTCACTCAAAATTTTACCCACACTTATTTTTTATTTACTTTTGCAAATTGCCCTTTTTTGAATTATTGCAACTTAAAAACTTATAGCTAAATAGAAAACAGAATATTTTTTGGCCCTACCTCATTTAATAAAATATGTCTACAATTCAGGAACCGATGAAGTAATTCGCCGGGGAAAGAAAATTCATGCTTTTGGTTATGTGGAATTGGTTGAGCATGACGATCTGATGAATTCTGTAATTTTTAGGGTAAAAGATGATAGCTATTCTACCTATTATAAAGTAAATGTTCAAAAATACAGCGACCCAAAAGCTCTTTTAATCAGGTGTAGCTGTCCATATAATTTGGGTGATATATGTCGTCATGAAGCGGCAGCCTTGTTCCAGCTCCAGGATTTAGTAGATAGAAATTTACTCAAGGACGATGAGGTAAAAATTTACAACCAGAAGCATACTGTAATTAAGATGAAGTTTATTGATCTTAAAACAATCAGGATGATGGCGGGGCAGGAAAATTATGCTGAAGCAGAAGAAATATTCAGGGTTAATAAATCCAATATTACTTATGCTGCAAATGAAAAAGTAGAAGCATTGTTGGAAAATGACGAGAAAAAGTTTCATTTGATTATTCAGAAAAATGAAGAAAAAAATTTTGACACATCCTGTACCTGCGATGAAACTGCTCATGCATTGTGCAAACATAAAAGCGCCTTATTCCTCCAGCTTTTGAATGCACATGGCCCTAATTATTTCGATACAATAAGAAATTGGGAAAAAGAAAAAAACAAATTGCTTGAGGGTTATGGGTATAGCTTAGCTGAAGACTTAACCGGAAAGTTTGAGTTCATTTATAAAGAAGGTAAGCCATTTTTAAAAGTTCTTGATCCGTCAATAAAGAAAGTAATTCCTTCAATTGTAAAACCTACGCTGCCCGAAAGACAAAGATTTGAAACAGATGTTGAAGTTGATGTAAAACAAAAAAAGGTTGCTATTATTTTCAATGCAAACGAAAAAACCTTTCCATATTTTTCCATCGATTTAGTGCAGGGAGAATTTGATGAAGAAAGAATAAAGTTTATCGGTAAAGTTGAAAAATTAGATCTCGGTAAATTTATTAACGCTGATTTATTTGCAGAAAGCGATAAACAAATTATTCAACAGGCGAGAAAACTTCAGCAGGCAGAAATAAATAAATATTTAAACCGTAATTCTCCTTTTAGTGGCTTTTGGGAAAATATAATTCATAATGAAAATGAAGAATTCCCCGAAGAAACTAAAATTCTGATAGTTGAATTTTTATATCCGAAGCTGAAAAAGATTTTCGAGAAATCAATGGTGAGTTTTCATCTTCCGGCAAATAAAAGATTTAATACAGAAAATCTGCAGCAAGTATATACATCGCCCGAAAGCCCCGCAATTCAATTTAAAATATCGAAAGAAGATAATGAATATTTATTGGAAAGTTTTGTTGTAGTAGATAATGAAGAATTAAAAATCTCGGACAATGAGTGGAGTAGTTCGTTGTTGTTTTTATATAAAGGAGATATTTTTTTATGGTCAAGAGCAGAAGATGCATTGATTGCAGAAAAGTTTCAGAAAACATTACGCATTCCTGCTGAAAAATGGCCTTCTTTTTTAACGCAGGCAGTAATGCCACTTACCAATGATTATACTGTTTCGTTTAATAAGTCATTGATTAAAGAAACCAAAGCAGGTGAGCCGGATATTTCTTTGATGTTATCAGAAAAAGGCGACTATCTTTTGTTTCAGCCTGTTTTTAATTATAAAGGTTTCAATGTAAAAGCAAGCGATAAAGAAACCATTATAGTTCCGGAGAATGATAAGGTACTGATGGTTTATCGTAACAAAGAAGCCGAACAAAAATTTATAGATAAGCTTGAAGGGCTTCATTCACAATTTATAATACAAAAGCAAAGTAACAGTCTTGTTTTAAAAGGATCGGATGTTCTTAAAAACAATTGGTTTTTCTTGTTCGTTGATGCTATGAATGAAATGAAAATTCCCGTTTATGGCTTCGATGCGTTAAAAAATTTCCGGTTCAATACAGCCAAGCCTTCTACAAAAATTCATCTCAGCAGCGGGCTTGATTGGTTTGATGCGAAAGTTGAGCTTTCTTTTGGAGAACAGAGGATTGGTATTGCAGAGATTAAAAAGGCTTTGGCGAATAAGCAATCTTTTGTACAATTAAATGATGGCTCTCTTGGTATTCTTCCTGATGAATGGATAAATAAATATTCGCTTCTATTTAAGGTAGGCGAAGGAAAAAATAACCAATTGCGGCTTTCAAGGTTTCACCTGAGTGTTATTGACGATTTGTATGAGAAGAGAGATGAGACGGAACTTTCAATTGATCTTGATGAAAAATATGAAAGGCTCAGAAATTTTAAAAATATTCCCGAGATAGACGTTCCGCAGGAATTGGAAGATCGTTTAAGGCCTTATCAAACGTCAGGATATCACTGGTTAAATTATCTGAATACCGTTGGCTGGGGCGGAATTTTGGCAGATGATATGGGTTTGGGAAAAACTGTTCAGGCGCTTAGCATGTTGAGCCACTATAGAAAACAGGAAGGCCGTCTTAGAGCCTTAGTTGTTTGTCCTACAACTCTTATCTATAATTGGGAGAATGAGATTAAAAAGTTCACGCCTTCGCTTTCATGGACTATACACCATGGAAGCCTTCGTAAAAGAAATCCCCAGGAGTTTGATAATAGCAACATCATCATTACAACTTACGGTACCTTGAGAAGTGATATACAACTCCTGGTAAAAATGGTGTTTGACTATGTAATATTAGATGAATCACAGGCTATAAAAAATCCTTCATCAAAAGTTACAAAAGCTGCTTCGCTGCTAAAGGCGAAAAATCGTTTATGCATGAGCGGTACACCTTTGCAAAACAATACATTCGATGTATACGCACAAATGAATTTCCTGAATCCAGGTTTGCTTGGTTCCATGGAATTTTTTAGAAATGAATTCTCAACTCCTATTGACAAATTCGGCGAGCAGGAACAGAAAGATCATCTTCGTAAACTTTTATATCCTTTTATATTAAGAAGAACGAAAGAGCAGGTTGCTAAAGATCTTCCGGAAAAAACAGAAACAATACTTTTTTGTGAGATGGAAGACGAACAAAGACAGGTCTATGAACTTTTTCGTAACGCATACCGTGATAAAATTATGGGTGTAATAGAAGGCCAGGGCATTGAAAAGTCGCAGCTAACAATTTTGCAGGGCTTAATGAAACTACGGCAAATATGCGATAGTCCTGCTATTTTAAATGAAGAAGAAAAATATCCAAATCATTCCATTAAGCTCGATGAGCTTACAAGAGAAATAACAGAAAACATCGGCGAGCATAAAGCGCTTATATTTTCTCAATTTCTTGGAATGCTTGCATTAATAAAAGCGAAGCTAAAAGAAAACGAGATTTCATTTGATTATTTTGATGGAAGCACTCCGCCACATGAAAGAGAAAGGGCCATTCAGAATTTTCAAACAAACGACGATTGTCGTGTTTTTCTTATCTCATTAAAAGCTGGAGGTGTAGGATTAAACCTGACGGCGGCAGATTATGTATACATTGTTGACCCGTGGTGGAATCCTGCGGTAGAACAGCAGGCTATAGACCGGACTCATCGTATTGGGCAAACAAAAAATATTTTCGCTTACAGAATGATATGCAAGGATACGATTGAAGATAAAATTTTGCAACTCCAGGAACGCAAACGCATCCTTGCTAAGGAATTAATCGCAGACGATAATACTTTTGTAAAAAGTCTAAGTAAAGAAGATGTCGAATATCTTTTCAGCTAAAAGGTTAAGAAGTAATAAAATCTTTTAATCTCTGAAATTCTTTTTTATTGCCGGATTCGAAAAGCGCAACTATATTTTTTGAAAAATAGTTGAAGAATACAGAAATAGCGGTTTTCTTTTGGTAAACTTGGTTTTTCATAACAGTCGGTTTAAAAATGGTTAAGAGGTTTTGATACTTTAAAGTAAGGTAATCATTCATGATTTTACAATAGCACAACCCCTCATTTCGCCAAATCGTAAATTCCACAATCTTGCTCGCAAATCCTTTGCAACCTTTGATTATCACCAATTTCTTTGCTGATTACGGTACTTGCTTCTGCCTTTTGTGTAATGTTTTATATTATAAAATCCTGGATTTTGAGTTAGTCTTTCGAAAAAGCTTCTTATTAAACTACGGATTACGTTAGTTGCGCTGGTTTTGGTATTCATAAGGATGAGTATTGGG
>JBEPVC010000160.1:0-5454 GCA_041691235.1 Chitinophagaceae bacterium | reverse complement strand
GTTTTGAATTATATTTTAAGTAAAAAAATTATCCAAAAAGAATAGTATTTATTCAATAAGGATTATGCCAAATGCCATGGCGGCGGAGAAGGAATATTTAAATTAGGGCATACGAGTTTTCCCGGATTAAAACGGGCGAAAAATTTGGTAAAAATTATATTGTGATTATTTAAAAAATTAATATTGTCATTAAAAGTATAGACGCCTAAACGCAGTTTCAAAGAAGACAGTTCCTGCGAATTTTTTTCTCTTTGCGCCTTTATATTTTGATTGCCGGCAAGGGCTAAAGTATAATCTTCATCTTCGTCAGATATGCACGTGATAACCAGGTTATCACCTTTGTATTGCTGGCTTACTATATCATACATTTTTCCTTTATAGTTAATTTCATTTTTTTCTACGTATGATAAATCATTGTTTGATTTTTGAAGCTCACTTTTTGAAAATGAAAATTCAAAAACAAATTTACTTTTAAGATCAGATGATAAAATAATTTGCTGTTGTGAATGTTTTATAGATTGAAGGCTAATGTAGAAAGCAATATAGAAACCGCTGCTGCACAGCAACATGATGAAAAATAAAAATATTGCGGCTACTTTCTTCAAAATAAAATTTGTTATTCGAAATTAAAACAATTTTATGAGGACTGATTTGTGTAAAAAACGGGTACTTACAATTTTCAATTATTTTTGCTCTTGTTTTGTTTCCCATACCAATGCGCTTGCTCCCAAAATTGCAGCATCAGATTCTTTGAGCTCGCTGAATAATAATTTTACTTTATTTTGAAAAATGGGAAGGAGATTTTTTTCCATATGTTTTTTTACAGGATCCATTAATAATTTACCTGCCTTTATAACACCACCAAATAAAATGATCGCTTCAGGTGATGAGAACATTACAAAATTTGCAAGCGCTTCGCCAAGTATCTGGCCGGTAAATTTGAAAACTTCTTTTGCAATTTTATCACCCGCTATGGCTGCATCAAAAACTGCTTTTGCATCAATCTTATTATGAGGAATTTTTCGCAGTGAACTTTCAACATTACTTTTTTTATCAAGCAATTCTTTTGCAGTAATAGCTATACCTGTTGCAGAAGCGTATGTTTCAAGGCTTCCTCTCATACCGGTACCTGCATGAAGACGGCCGCCAGGCCTGATGATCGTATGTCCAAGTTCTCCGGCAAACCCATCATGTCCATAAATTAAATGGCCATTAGCTATAATTCCACTGCCAACCCCCGTGCCCAATGTAATCATTATAAAATCCTTCATGCCACGGGCAGCGCCATACATCATTTCGCCGACTGCTGCAGCATTTGCATCATTAGTAAGCGAGCATGGTTTTTTAAATTTTTTACTGATGAGTTTTGCAAGAGGAATAACTCCTCTCCATTGAAGATTGGGAGCGTATTCAATTGTACCAGTATAATAATTTCCATTTGGGGCGCCCACACCAATTCCTTTTATCATTTGCTCACCGCCAATTTCTTCAATTGCCGGCCTAAGCTTTTCATATAATTCATCTATAAAATTTTCAATGCTTATTTTCTTATTGGTAGAAAGATCACCCCTGTTTGAAATTTCACCACGGTGATTTACAATTCCAAATTTTGCTGTGGTTCCACCAATGTCAATGCCAATAGCATATTCTAATGGAGATTCTGAAGAATTCTTTAAGTCGTGATCCTTATTGTCCAATGAAATTTTTTTAAGAAGTTATTAAAATAGGAAATTATTTAAGATGCAATTAAAAACTTAAAATTTTATTTTATCACTGTGCCTCCAAAGCTCCTTCAGGCGAAAGTTCTGCTTCGTTATCAACTGGCTGATCGTAATCAATTCCTTGTCTTTTCAAAATACCTTTTACTATAAACGCAAATAAAGCAATGTAAGCAAAGCAAACTACGGGCACCCAATATGAAAGATGTATTCCATAACCTACAATATCACTTTTTGATTGAAGATAGTCTGCAAGCTTTCCCTGTATAGGCGGAATTATCCCACCACCCAAAATCATCATGATTAAAAACGCAGCTCCCTGCGTTGTATATTTTCCAAGGCCTGCAATGGATAATGCAAAAATACAAGGCCACATAATAGAGCAAAATAACCCGCCGCTCAAAAATGCGTAGATAGCAACTGTTCCTGTTGAAAATAATCCTATCAGCATTGCAGTCATTCCAAGCAATCCAAAAATTAATAATGTGCGTGCAGGCTTATTATTGCTTACATAGAAAGCGCCAATCTGGATCAAAACACAAATAATATAATAGTACAAAATGTGTATATTATATTTCGAAATATAGTTAACGCCTAAAACAATTGCGAATGCAATTAAAGGAACAATAAACGTAAGAAGCTGTTTGGTGGCTGGTTTTAATTCAAACGCAGCAATTGAGCCAACCCATCTTCCAATCATTAAGCTTCCCCAATACATTGAAACAAACATGGCCGCTTCTGAAGATTGAAATCCACCAAAGTCAGGTTGTTTTAATAATTCACTCAGGTTACTTACAATAGTTACTTCTGTACCAACATATACAAAAAGTGCGAGCATGCCTAAAACCAGCTGAGGATATTTCATAGCGCCCCAGCCATCAGGGTTCTTACGCGCACGCATATTCGAAAATAATAAACTTACAACAACAACCGCCAAAGCGCCAAACAACCATTTCATGCGATACGTTTCTAAATCGTGTTTTTCAAGAACACTTAATAAAGCCGGATCAGTTTTGTAACTATTAAATACAGGAACAAACATAATTATAAGAAGCCCCGTCATTATTAATAATGAATACAAAACCTTATTCGCCTTCTCAGTTTTTTCGGTTGAAATACCAGCCGGTACTTTTTTTGAAAAATAAAATAAAGCTGCAGCTCCTACAAAAAGAATTCCTACGCATGTATATAAAATAACAACCTTACTAAGGCCTAATCCAGCAATTTTTTCATCAGGCACAAATGCAGTTGTACCAAACAATGCAAATGCAACTAATAAAGGGCCTATCATTGTTCCGAAAGAATTAACGCCACCACCAAGATTAACCCGGCTTGTTCCTGTTGAAGGGTCTCCCAATGAAATTGCGAATGGTTGTGCCGCAGTTTGTTGAAGAGAAAATCCCAATGCAACAATAAAAAGTCCAACAAGCATTCCTGTAAATGTGTTTGCATTAACAGCAATAATCATAGCAACTGCACCTAACGCAGAAAAGAGCAAACCATAAACGATACTTTTTTTATAACCCCACTTTGCGACAAGATCTTTGCCTCCAAAGGCCCCGTAAGCAAACAATGCAAGCGCCCCAAGATAGTAAGCCAGGTAAAAAGCGAAATCAACAAGCTGGCTTTGAAATTGATCAAGATGAAAATAGTGCTTACAAAAAGGAATGAAAACACTATTGCCTGCGGCAATAAAGCCCCAGAAAAAGAATACTACAATTAATGTGCTTAAGGCTCCATAGTTTGTTGGCTGTCCTTGTGATGTTATATTTTGTTTTGCAATCGTAATGGATGGTCCTGCCATAATAAGTTTGTTTTAGAAATTGAAAGTAATAGATTTTTTCAAGGATATAGATTTTCATTAATAATTTTTTTATAAGAAAATCATTCTTACTTTGAATAAATTATTTTTAAGGTATGGAAATTATACATGTAAGTGCCGAATGTTATCCTGTTGCCAAAGCAGGCGGGCTTGGTGATGTGGTAGGAGCGTTGCCCAAGTATCAAAACGACCTTGGACACATTGCCAAGGTTGTAATGCCAATGTACCGTACCAAATTTTTATTTGAAAATGAATTTGAAGTAGTTCATAAGGGTGCATTCGGACTTGCGAATTATTGGTTTGATTACACAATAATTAAGGAAGCAAAAAATATTACCGGCTTTGATCTTTACCTTGTTGATATATATGGTTTGCTTGATCGCGAAAAAATTTATGGCTATGATGATGACAGTATGAGATTTACGGCTTTTCAAATTGCAGTGGTTGACTGGATAAGCAAATGGAATCATCATCCCGATATTGTGCATGTGCATGATCACCAGGCGGCGCTGATTCCTTTTATGATGCAGAATTGTTATGCTTATCGTCATTTGTCATACATCAAAACAATTCTTACTATTCACAATGCGCAATACCAGGGCTGGATGGATTGGGGCAAATCAAATTACATTCCTGATTGGGATAAATTTAAATGGGGCTTGCTTGAGTGGGAGAAAACTATAAATCCATTAGCCTCAGGAATTAAATGTGCGTCAAAAGTTTCGACCGTTAGTCCCGGCTATTTAGAAGAATTAAGGCATGAAGCCAATGGCCTTGAAAGATTGTTTGAATATGAAAGAGGCAAGTGCTACGGAATTTTAAACGGCATTGATGATGATTACTGGAACCCGGAGCATGATAAATACATTGAGGCCGACTACAACACAGAAAATTTTGAAATTAAAAAGGCAATAAATAAAAAAGTACTGTGCGATCAATTTAACCTTGATGAAACAAAGCCGCTGATTATTTTTATTGGAAGATTGGTGGGAGAAAAGGCTGCAGACCTGCTGCCGGCGGCTATTACAGATTCAATTTATAATATGGAAGGTAAAATGAATTTTCTTGTTTTAGGAAGTGGAGATCCGGCAGTGGAACATCAGCTTCAAAACCTGCGGGGAAATTTAATGGGTTACTATAATTCGCAAATCGGGTACAATGAAAAACTAAGCCACCAGATGTATGCGGGAGCAGATTTTTTATTAATGCCAAGCAGGGTAGAGCCTTGCGGCCTCAACCAGATGTATGCTTTGCGATATGGCACCATTCCTATTGTAAGAAATACAGGTGGCCTTAGAGATACGGTAAAAGATTTTGGTGATGTAGGAGGCTATGGGATATGCTTTGATAACGCAACAGTTTGGGATATTACCTATTCAGTGCACAGGGCCGTAGAATTATATGACCAACGGAAACGGCTAAACGAAATAAGAAAATATATTATGCAGATAGACAACAGTTGGGAAAGAAGCGCAGAAATATATATCAACCTGTATAATTCTTAATTGGTAAATTATTGGTGTTTGAAGTTAAGAGGTTGAAGGGTTATAGGGATTCGCGAAGCCGGATGATTTTTTAAGAGCGAAAAATTTTTAAAATAAATTAATCTAATCTTTCAATAAAAAATTGATAAATTGAATTACGATCTGACTCTAAACTTTAAACTCAAAACTCAAAATATATGTGGATAAGCGAATCAATAATTGCCGTAATACTTGGTGGTGGCGCCGGCTCACGCCTATATCCCCTTACAGCAAACAGGAGCAAGCCCGCTGTTCCAATTGCGGGAAAATACCGGTTGGTAGATATCCCAATTTCCAATTGCATTAATTCTAACATCAATAGAATTTTTGTGCTTACCCAATATAATTCTGCGTCGCTGAATAAGCACATAAAAAATACCTACCAGTTCAG
>JBEPVC010000159.1:0-5510 GCA_041691235.1 Chitinophagaceae bacterium | reverse complement strand
CGATGCGTCATCAATGAAGTTATATTTCTATCACCGAGATGAAAAACTCTTTCAATGATATCTTTTTCTTCCTCTTCTATTGCGCCCATTTCACTTCCCTCATTTATCATTGCTTTAATTTCTTCCTCCGTTACCTGGTTTTCTTTATGCTGTTTTATTTTAAACAATTTAAAAAAGCCGCCGCTAAGCGTGCTAAGAAGCCAAACAATAGGATAAGAAAAACGGCTAAGCGCTTTTATAGGCCGGGCCACATTCTTAGCAATTTTTTCAGGCCTTAAAATGGCAAAGCGCTTGGGAATTAATTCGCCAAATAATATAGAAAGAAAAGTTACCAGTATTACAATTAATACAGTTGCAAGCGGTCCGGCGTAAGGTTTTAAGAAATCAATTTTTTCTATCCATGGCTTCAGCGAATCACTGAACTTTTCGCCGGAATACACACCTGTTAATATAGAAATGAGCGTGATATAAATTTGGGTTGTAGATAAAAAAACATCCGGGTTCTCTTTAAGTTCAAGCGCTGTCTTCGATTTTCTGTCGCCCTTTGCAGCGCTACCTTCCAGCCGGTTTTTTTTTGCTGATATCAGCGCTAGCTCACTCATTACAAGCAAGCCATTCAATAATATCAGGCAGGCTAAAATAATAATCTCAATCATATTTTTTTTCAGTTTTGGCTCTCAAGTCCAATCTTGTTATTAAAGATTTTTCCAGGAATGTATCCAACAATTAAACCAACTATTGCACCACAAAATACATCCAGCGGAAAATGAACGCCTACATAAACCTGGGCATACGAAATAAACGCTGCCCACAAAAAAGTATAGCTCCAATATGGGCTCACCGTTTTCTTGAACGTAGTAAATATAAACATTGCTGCTGCAAAATGATTGCAAGCGTGCGATGATGTAAAACTTGAACTTACAGGACAATAACTCACCAGGAAACGCACTTTATCTGCAAGCATAGGATCGTGGCAGGGCCGAAGCCGGAAGAGACTATCTTTTATAAGATCGCTGCTGATAAAATCGCTTAGTATTGCGGTCACTATAAAAAATAACGCCCAATACCATCCTTTTATTTTAAAGTTTATAGTTGCAAATAATAGCAGGAAAAAATAAAACGGAAGCCAGAAGTACGATTCACGGATAAAAGGTATAGCACTATCAAAAAAAGTATTATGCCATTGGCCGTTAAGCTTTGAAAATAAAAAATAATCCAAATTTTTTATTCCCCCCGGAATATACATGTCCAGCCGGATTTGTGATAACGTCATTGGCGCAAAAATAGCTATTGGGTAAATAAGTTAGTTAATATTTACATTTGCTATGTAAGAAGTCACTAAGTAATTAGGTCTATAGTCTTCAATAGAAGGATCTTCCACGAGCCAATAACTTAAGACTAATGACCTGAAAGACCTAAGACCATAAACAAATCAATACTTCAATGTCATCTCTCCCGCGGCTTATTAAATGGATGTTTTTAACAGCAATTACCTTTTTAGTTTTTATGACTATCATGCGGTTTGCATTTTTTTTTCATTTCAGACCGGCGCAATATTCATTTTCAAACAGTGCTAAAGCATTTTTACTGGGCTTGCACTTTGACGCGAGAATTGTTTGCGGTATAGTGCTTTTTCCATTTCTTATCGGAAACCTTCATTTACATTTTAATCAAAAACGGCGCGTTACAATTAGAAGTATTATAGAAGTATTCATCACCATTGTTATTATGGCGCTGATAATTTTATTTATGAAAAAAGGCCATGCATCTTTTTCAATATTGACTGAGATGAGCATCTTATTTGCATTAATACTTTTATGGCTTTTTATCACAAAAAACTGTAACCCATTTGAAAACAGAGCATCAAGAAAAATTTTTAAAATCTATTTCTTTATAGTTACGCTTTCTCTTGTAATATTGTATGCAGTTGATTTTGAGCATTACGATTATCTCCATCAGCGTTTAAGCGCGAGCGTTTTAAATTATACGGCAGATGCAAAGATCTCTATGAAAATGGTTAGGGAAACTTATCCTGTCTTTACGTTGCTTCTTTTAATTGTAGTCTTCACGGCAATATTATATTGGTTGATTATTGTATGGTTTAAAAAAATAAATTTCGCTGCCTACAAAGGCGCAGGGGTTTCTAAATTTATTTTAGGATTTGTATTTTCTATTTTACTGGCGCTGGGAATTTTTGGAAGATTAAATCAATATCCATTGCGATGGAGCGATGCATTTTCTTTTGATGACGATTTCAAAGCGAATCTTTCTTTAAATCCTGTTCAGAGTTTTTTAAGCACACTTGAATTCAGAAATTCATCTTATGATCTTAAAAAAGTAAAAGCCTATTATCCTTTAATGACTCAATATTTGCAAATAGAAAATGCTGATAGTGCAACATTAAATTTTAAACGGCCATTTAATCCTTCGCCTGTTTCTAACACGCCAAATGTCGTGGTTGTTATTTGCGAAAGTTTTAGCGCATATAAAAGCAGCATGTGGGGCAACCCGCTAAATACAACGCCTTACTTTAATGAAATGTGCAGCCAAGGAATATTTTTCGATCGCTGCTTTACGCCTGCTTATGGAACTGCACGTGGCGTGTGGGCTGTGGTTACAGGCATTCCGGATGTAGAGTATCCAAACACGGCAAGCCGTAATCCCTCCTATGTTGATCAAAATACAATTATTAATCAATACAATGGTTACGATAAATTTTATTTTTTAGGTGGCAGCACAAGCTGGGCTAATATAAGAGGATTACTGACCAATAATATTGCAGGCTTACATATTTATGAAGAAAACGATTATAAAGAAAAGGCAGTTAATGTTTGGGGAATTAGTGATAAAAGACTTTTTCTTGAAGCAAATGATGTTTTGAAAAAACAACAGCATCCATTTTTTGCAGTAATTCAGACAGCAGATAATCACAGGCCATACACAATTCCAAATGAAGACAAAGGAAATTTTATTTTGAAAAAATATTCTACTGATTCATTAAAAAGATTTGGCTTTGAAAGTAATGACGAATTGAACGCATTCCGATATACTGATTTTAGCTTTCAAACTTTCATTGAGGCAGCAAAAAAAGAATCGTATTTCAACAATACAATTTTTGTGTTTGTCGGCGATCATGGCATAAGAGGTGATGCAGGAAACATGTTTTCGAAAGCATGGTCAACAGATGGATTAACCACCCAGCATGTTCCGCTGCTTTTTTATTCTCCTGCATTACTTGCACCGCAACGAATTGATAAAACGTGTTCGCAGATAGATCTGCTTCCATCCACATCAGCGCTTGCTCACAGGTCGTTTATTAATACAACGATGGGAAAGAATTTATTTGATACAACTCAACAAAGCACTGCGCGTTTTAAAAATGCAGCATTTATATTTGATCCAAATCTGAAGCAAATAGGAATTGTAACTGATGGATATTGTTATGTTCATAATCTTATAAGTGGCACAGAAGATTTCAGATCAAGTCACGATAATATTCCCTTAGAAAAAACACCCGCCATTGAAGAAGACAAAAAAGCTATTCAATCTCTTGCACAGGCATACTATGAAACTGCGCGCTATATGATGCTGAATAATAAAAAAGAGAATGCAAAAAAGTAGGTAAGCTACCACTATTGAAGTGTTATCTTTACATGTTTTACGAAAATGATTATAAAAGCTAAATTACCAAGAACGGTCCCGTTAACTATCCAATGGTTGTTCCTGCTATGGCTTATTTATGTTTTTATTTTTACGCTTTTCAGGGTATCAACTGTTGTTTTATTTAAGCCGGCAAATACTTCCTTTATATCGCTGCTACCTTCATTCTGGCTTGGTTTCCGATTCGATGCCAAATGGATTTCAATAATCCTTTTACCCATTGCCATCCTTTCAACGTATTCAAAATTTTCTCCTTTCTTTTCTGAAAAAAATAAACGCCTGTGGTCATACTACCTGGCAATTGCTACCATTTTTGTATTGTTTTTTTTCGGCGCTGATTTTGGAAATTTCAGTTACAATCATACACGCATAAACGCAAGTGCATTAAATTTTGCAGAAGATCCCATTATATCACTCAAGATGCTTTGGCAGAGTTATCCAATGGTTTGGATAGTTGCTGCTCTAATATTTGCAGTTGTATTATTGGCTAAGGCGTTCAAAAAAGCACACGTAGAAACATTAAAAAGAAATCTTAAAAAAAATACAATTTATAAAAAACGCTGGCATGCGATTGCAATCATTTTTTTAGCGTGGTGCCTTTACGGTGTTTTTTCTTTGAAGCCATTAAAATGGAAAGATGCATTTGAGCTAAATGATAATTTTAAATCTTATGTGGCATTAAATCCGTTGCAGAATTTTTTTACAACTTTACAATTCAGAAGGCCATCGTTTGATGATGCAAAAGCAAAATCATACTTTCCTGTCATTGCAAATTTCCTGCAGCTTGATTCAAAAAATATTAACGATAAAGATTACACGAGAGAAGTGTTGCCCGATAGCAAAGCCCTTGAAAGCAGGCCTAACGTGGTTCTTGTAATTTGTGAAAGCTTCAGCATGTACAAAAGCAGCATGGGCGGAAACCCGCTTAATGCAACACCATATTTTAAAAGTATGTGTGATAGCGGATTATTTTTTAATCGCTGCTTTACTCCAACTTTCGGAACTGCCCGTGGCGTTTTTGCAATCCTTACAGGAACACCTGATGTTCAGCTTTCAAAATTTTCGTCACGTAATCCTGAAGCTATTCATCAGCACACAATCATTAATGATTTTGAAGATTACAATAAATATTATTTTCTTGGTGGCAGCAGCGACTTCAACAACTTTGAAGGACTGGTAAAAAATATTGACGGCATACATATTTACCAGGAAGGATCATATAAATCGCCACCTTTAAATGTTTGGGGCATTAGTGACAAGAATCTTTTTTTAGAAGCAGAAAATGTGTTTTCAAAACAAACAAAACCTTTTTTTGCCGTTATTCAAACGGCCGATAATCATCGCCCATACAGCATTCCGCCTGAGGATGACGAGTTTGAAAAAAGATTTGCGAGTGAAGACTCCTTAAAAAAATATGGCTTTGAATCTTTGCAAGAGTTTCAATCATTTTGCTATACAGATTATTGTTTCAAAAAATTAATTGAAGAAGGAAAAAAACAGAGCTGGTTTAATAATACAATTTTTGTTTTTGTGGGCGATCACGGAGTAGAAGGTGAAGCTTCTGAAATGTATCCCGAAGCATGGACTTCTGGCAGATTAAGCGATGAGCATGTGCCTTTGTTATATTATGCGCCGCAATTAATAACGCCGCAAACAAAAAAAGAAGTTGCATCTCAAATTGATATTTTACCTACGCTTGCAGGCATGTTGCACCAGCCTTATACCAATACTACTTTGGGAAGAGATCTTCTTCACTCAAAAAATAAAACCAATGCTGCATTTATTATTCATCACGATGAAGGAAACATTGGTGTAGTTACTGACGATTATTATTTTGTAAAAAATCTGCG
>JBEPVC010000158.1:0-5516 GCA_041691235.1 Chitinophagaceae bacterium | reverse complement strand
GGTCAAATTCTTTACATAAGAAAAATGAAAGGCTGGTGGGATGATAACAATGGGGTAAAATAAAAATCGATTTACTCACTAACGTTTCACCTTTTTAATTTTTAATTAGAAACCTATTCGCTTCTTAAGCTCTTTACAGGGTTTGAATAAATTGCATTTATCGTTTGGAAACCAATGGTAAGGGCCGAAAGAAAAATTATCAACAATATTCCCGGAACAAAAAGTACCGGGGTGAGTGTAATATGCTGCCGCATTGCCTGCAGTAAAGTATATCCAAGAAAATATGCGACAGGTATTGCCAACCCTATTGCAACTAAAATAACCTGCACATAATTTTTGCTTAGCATTTTTGCAATTGATAACGCATCCGCTCCTATTACTTTTCTTATACTTATTTCTTTTGCCTTTGATTGAATAGTAAAAATGGTGATGCCAAGCAACCCGAGGCAGGAAATTGTTATTCCTATAAATGCAATGAAAGCAACCATCCAGATTACATCTTTCATTTCAGAAAAAATGGATTGAATTTCTTTATTGTAAAACTTACCCTGAAAGGAATGATAAGGATCCATTTTCTTCCATGTGCTTTCTAATTGCGCAACAGTTTGAACAGTGTTAGCAGATGCAATGCCAAGATTGAGGATTTGCCATTGGCCGGGGTCATAACGCATCATCATTGGTTCCAGGGAATATTCAGCAGGCTTGTATAAGAAATCTTTCACAACGCCAAGAACGGACAGTGTAATGCTATCACCAACAACTATCGTTTTTCCAATGGCTTCTGAAGGCGTTCCCATTTTAAAATCAGCAATAAATTTTTCATTTACAATTAAAAACTTTTCATTTTTCTGCGCCGGATCAGCATGAAAATTTTTACCGGCCACCAATTGCAATTTAAAATTGCTGATATAATTTTCATCCGTAAAATATTCTCTTACTGTTACCGGATCCTTATCCTCATTAAGTTTTACATCATCGCTCATGTCGCTATAATTACCCATCAGTTGCGAGACAGCAGAAATTTTTCCTACGCCCGGAATTGCACTAAATTCCTGTTTTGCTTTTTGATAATCCTGCCCTTGTAAATGAATATTGAATATGTGCGTTTGAGCCGTGCCGAAATTTATATTTATTGCATGTTGCATTTGCCTGTAGGTAATTGTAACCATCACCACAAATACTATTGATACCATAAATTGAATTACCAGCATTACTTTCCTCATACCAAGATGCCGGAATATTTTCAGGTTCTGTAATTTATTCATCAGCATTAAAGGCTTTACCCCTGAGAGAACTGAGGCTGGAATTATTCCAGCTATTATTCCTACAACAAAAGTGAAAGCAAGGCATAATAAAATAACCGGTAAGTCTATTACAAACCGGATATCTGCTACGGAAACAAAACTCAAACTTTCAAATTGCGGCATCAGCCATCTTAAAAGACATAACGCAACTACAAATGCCAGCATAGCGGTAAAGATTGACTCTGTAATAATTTGAAAGAAAACCTGTTTGCGCGAGCTACCAACAACTTTACGTAACGCAATTTCTTTCATCCGGCTCATAGCTTTTGCTACTGTAAGATTTGTATAATTAAATGCGGCAAAAAGAATAATTACAAAAGCCAATACGCCCATAAACCATAAGACAGCCTGCGGCAAAGCCTTCCCCATATTATTTGATAAAAGGGGGCCTGGAGTTATTTTATTAAGAGCCTGTAACCTGAACGTGTAACCTTTATCTCTTGATTCAAGAGAAAGATTTTTGTATTGTTTGTTTGAAATACCGGCAAGTATTTTTTCAACTTTTGATGCTGAAATTCCAGGCTTTAATTTTATATACGAATAGGTAGCATAGTAGTTAAGCCAATCGTCAGTAACAGGTAAAAGAGATTTATTTTTTTCCAAAGCAGGGACAGTAGCTAAAGATGCAAGCGCTTCATACTCCAAATGCGTTTTACCCGGAAATTCATTTAAAACACCTGTTACTTTGAAAAGCCCCAAACCCTTTATTTTAACACTTTGCCCCATTGAATTGCCAGATGGAAATAATTTATCTGCCAATAAATTAGTAAGTATAATTGTAAACGGTTGCTGCAATGCAAGAGCCTTGTTACCATTTTTTAAAGTGAAAGAAAAAACGTCAAAGAAAGAAGGGCTTGTAAAAAAGCCATTGAAAGCAAAACGCTTTTCGCCAAAAACAATATCTCCCTTCAAGCCTCTTATCAACGAAGCAGATGCTTCAGCAACAGGATAATTAGTTACAAGCAACTGGGCGACGGTATATGGTGAAGAAGCATACGGCTCATGGCCGCCGTCTTTTCTGATAGCATCAGTATTAATGCGATAAATTCTATCACCATCTTTATTGAATAAATCATAGCTGTTGGCATCTTTTATTATGATGATAAGCAGAAAACATACCGCCATGCTTAGCGCCAGTCCAAATATATTAATGATAGAGAAAGATCTGTATTTCCAGAAATGTCTTAAAGCAGTTACAATAAAGTTTTTTATCATTTTGTTAGTTTGATTTTTTTTAAGAAACCCTTCTTGCTTTTATTTATAGATTTCGTCAAGTCGTTTTGAATTAATTTTTGAACATGTAAGAAGTTTTAAGTTGTGGGTTGTAGATTTTATGTTTTAAATCAAAAGAAAGAACTTGCCTTCCGGCAGGCAGTTTAAAAAATCAAAGCATGTATAATTTTTCATTTTTAATTTTTTACTTTTTAATTTTTATTCCGTTCTCAAAGTTTTCACAGGGTTTGCAATCGCTGCCTTTATTGATTTTATACTGATTGTAATCAATGCGATTAATAATGCTATTACACCTGCTGCTGCAAATACCCACCATTCAATATTGATGCGATAAGCAAAATCGTTTAACCAGTTATTCATAAAATAATAAGATAGCGGTGTGGCAATTAATATGGCAAATACCACAAGCATTGCAAAGTCTTTTGAGAGCAGCACAACTATTCCGGATACATTTGCACCAAGTACTTTTCGAATACCTATTTCTTTAATTTTTCTTTCAACAACAAATATGGAAAGTCCAAATAAGCCAAGGGAGGCAATCACAAGCGACAATCCCGCAAACGCATAAAACACACTTTCCATTTTTTGCTCATTATCATATTGCTTTTTTAAACTCTCGTCAACAAAAGAATATTCCAATGGAACATCAGGTAACATTGCTTTCCATGTTTTCTTTAAATGATTAAGCGCCTCATCAATATGCTTCGCATCAATCTTTAGAGATATTTCTGAGCCTTGCCTGGCATAACGTATGCGTAGCGCTTCAACAGGTTTATGTAATGCTTCAAAATTGAAATCTTTTACAACTCCGACAACATATTGTGCGTTGATGCCGGTATCGAATCTTTTACCAATTGCATTTTCTGCTGTTTTCCATCCAAAAGTTTTCACTGCAGCTTCGTTTACAATAACAGCTTTGGTTGTATCGCTTGGAAAATCCTTTGAGAAAAATCTTCCGGCAGCAAGTTTCATTCCATATGTATCAAAATAATTTGCATCAACACTCATTCCATAAAGACTGGTTGATATTTCATTGCCATTAAGATCCTGTGTTGTTGTCCATCCATTGCCAAGGCCACCAACAACATTTGCGTTATGCCGGGTAAGATTTAAAATATAGCGGCTAGATAAAATTTCGTTTCGTAAAGCGCTGAATTTATCAGTCACTTTATTATCACCATAAAAATTTATATCCACCACTGCATTGCTGTCAAACCCAAGCGATTTGTTACTAATAAAACTCATTTGCTTTGATATAATTATTAAAGATGCAACCAGCGCAATGGTTATAGAAAACTGGGCTACCACTAATGTTTTCCTTATGAAATTTCCTTTTAAACTATGCGAGAAATTTCCCTTTAATGCCAGTGCAGGCTTAAAGGAAGAAAGTATAAAAGCAGGATAAATGCCTGCAATAATTGCAATGAGGAAAATAAAGCCAATAATTAGTAAAATGTTACTGAGCGCAAAACTGAAAGCATACGATTGCCCAAGCCATTGAGAAAAAGAGGGAAGCAATATTTTAAATAATGCAACGCCAATTAAGACTGCAATCATGGAAACAATAAGTGTTTCCATAAAAAATTGTTTGATGATCTGTTGCCTGTTGGCTCCAATTACTTTTCTTACGCAAGTTTCTTTTGCTCTTTTAATTGCCCCGGCAGTAGTAAGGTTTACATAATTAATACAGGCAAGCAATAAAACAATTAAACCAACAATGGCAAAAATATTAACCCTTGCAAGTGTGCCGTTGTTCGGGCTATCATAACGCAGGTTTGATTTTAAATGAATATCCTTTAGCGGCTGTAAAAAATAATGATAAGACATTTTATTTTTCTTCCAGTCATCTTCAGAATATTTTGCTGCAATTTTATTAATATCACTTTCAGCTTTTTTCCAGTTTGAAGCATTGGCAAGTTGTATATAAGTCATGGGCCAGCCACCTAACCAAAAATTGTCCAGATCGAGTTTGTAATTGTCCAGAATTTGCTTTTTTCTGAAAGAGACAGGAAGAATAAAATCGAATTGTATTTGTGAATTAACAGGTGCATTTTCTGCAACAGCAGAAACAGTAAAAGAATTTTTGTCATCCAGCAAAAGCGTTTTACCTATTCCACTATTATTACCAAAATATTTTTTTGCCATGCTTTCCGTTATCACAATATTATTTTGTGATTGCAGGCATTGCTTTGTATTTCCTTCTTTTAATTTAAAGCTGAAGAAGCTGAAAAAATTTGAATCAACTGAAATTGCTTTTGATTCAATGAATTGGTTATTGCCCGATTTGATTTTATATACTTCATTAAAAACGCGACAGGCAGATTTTACAGAAGGTAACAATTTTGGCAGCTGTGCGCCAAATGCAGGCCCGCTGGGTGCCTGCGAAAAAGATTCACTTTCGCTTTTAAATATATTTGATACTCGAAAAATAGCATCGCCGTTAGAATGGAAATTATCAAAGCTTAACTCACGTTGCAGCCAGACACTCATAAATAAACATACGGTAACACCAATGGCAAGGCCTGTAATGTTAAGCAGCGTAAATGTTTTATTTCTTGAAAGATTACGCCATGCAGAAATAAAATAACTTCTTATCATGAGAGTTGATTTGTGATTTGATTTTTATTTTTTGGCTTTTTATTTTCACGCCTCACAATTGACAATTTATTGTTTACGCTATCATTCTGTTCTCAAGCTCTTCACCGGATTTGCAATGGCTGCTTTTATTGCCTGGAAACTTACCGTTAGTAATGCAATTAAAATAGAAAGTGTACCTGCAATTAAAAATATCCACCAGCTTATATTAATCCTGTATTGATAATTTTGCAGCCAGCTATGCATCATCCACCATGCAACAGGAAAAGCAATAATGCAGGATGCAATAACGAGCTTTATAAAATCTTTCGACAACAAGGCTGCTATGCCTGAAACGCTTGCCCCGAGCACTTTTCGAACGCCAATTTCTTTGGTTCTGCGTTC
>JBEPVC010000157.1:0-5527 GCA_041691235.1 Chitinophagaceae bacterium | reverse complement strand
CGGAATGTAAACCATATCGTTCAAAAGAATGAGTTCGCCTTCTGGCTGCAAAAAGCAAGAAAACAAGAAATGGGTTTAGCAGAATTGTATGAGCCCTATAAACTTTTAAAAGAAGGCAAAGCAATTTTAGCTGCTAAATTTTGGGAGAAGAAAGGTTGCCCATTCGAAAAAGCCCTTGCTTTATCAGAAGGAAATGAAGATGATAAAAGAAATGCACTTTCTATCTTTCAACAGCTGGGAGCAGATGCGGTATGTGAAAAAATAAAAATGGAAATGCGTGCTGAAGGAATTAAAAAAATCCCAAGAGGGTTAAGAGAAAGTACAAAGGCCAACCCTGCCCAGTTGACAAATCGAGAGCTCGACGTTCTTCAGCTATTAAAGAAAGGTGTTAAGAATAAAGAGATTGCCGGCACACTTTTTATTTCTCTTAAAACTGTTGATCATCACATCTCATCAATACTTTTCAAGCTCAACGTGAGTTCCCGATCGAAAGCTGTTTTGGAAGCGGTTGATTTAGGAATTTTAAAATAATGCAAACGCAAAAAGACAGGCTGCATACCTGTCTTTTTAAATCAACAACACTCCCTGTGCGTCGTCAATTACTTTATTAATGTTCGCAAATATTTACTGTACCGGGTTTTGAATAAACTTACTCAATCAACAATAAAAAATTTGCTGCTTTGTAAACCTGCTGAAGAATTAGTTTACAGCCATACTATTTTGATTTTTAAATTGTTCGTATATACCCATTGCTCCGTCACGAACCCATATTGCTTTGATGTCGTTATCAGTTTCAATGTGAACCAGGTAAGTTGGTATACCGTTGCTTTCACTGGTTTCTATTTCCTGTACGTGAAAAATTTTATAGTCATAGTATTCTCTTTTAACTATGCTTCGTACGTTGCGATCAAGTTTATCTTCCTTATAATTTTTTAATTCTCCCCGCCAGTGGCCTTTTTTATCGTAGTACACAGTAGTGTTAATACCATTTGAATCAAACGTGGCAGTATACGTAAATTCGTTGCTATGCCATTTTACATCAGCAACTTCTCGGTAAAATTTTTTGAAATCCTTTAATGCTTTAACACTGATAATTTCTGGTTTGTTGCTTTCTGATGACACCAGCTTTTCAATTTTAGCTGCGTCCAGCGGGTGTTGCATTGCATCGAGATTATTTGAACCTTGAGCATTTGCTCCGCTTGTTATTGCCAGAAGGGAAATTAATCCTGTTGTAATGGCAAAAATAATTTTTTTCATTTTTTAAATTTTAATTTTTTTTAAATAATTGTTTTTAATAGCCAAACCTCTACTGCTTTGTAAAATTTGCCCGGCACAAATCATTTTCTGCTTTTTATCGCGAGGTTTAACTTTGTTCCTGGTGTGTCGCACCAGTACGTTTTAACTTACTTTTCCGATGCCCCTATGCAGGTGAATTAAAAAATGGGGTTCAATTCAAATTGGCATTTGCATAACTACCAATACTGATTCCCCGTTTTAATTTAAGGCCCGGAGGTTCTGTTTATTTTGTTTTTCGATAACGCGTTTATTGTTTATAATTTTTTTATCTATATAACATCATCGGTTATACGAAGATGTAGAATTACTTTTTTTTAGATTAATACTTATCCTTCACACGGCAACAGAGCTTGAATTTTATCCTTCTGTTCCAATTGAGAAGTATTCGGCAATAATTTTCGTTGAAACAACTTTTGAATTTGCTGTCTTGCTTTTGCCAGGTTTGACCTGGAAGAGTCAATAGTAATATTTAATTCTTCTCCGATTTCTTCATGCGTAAATCCGTGAATTACGTGAAGAGTAAACACTATGCGGAATGCAGAAGGCAATTGCTGAACCAGTTCTATAACTTCCTCATATGATAATTTATCGATTGCTTTTTTATCAATAGAAGTAAACCCAAATGAATGATCAATCATTTCATTTAAAAATGAATTTTTTAAATTTTTGCGATAGTGATCGATCGCGGTATAAATCATTATGTTTTTTATCCAGGCTTTTACCGCAGCTTCAGACTTATCAAATCGTGAATTAATATTTAGCAATTGCCTGAAGACTTTTAAAAAACCTTCGTTAACTGCTTCCTTTGCATCTTCTTTGGTTTGGCAATAAAATATGCAAGTCCTGTAGGAAAAAACATAAAAATATTCATACAATCTCCGTTGACTTTCCCTGTTTGCTACATTGCAACCCTTTATTAGATTCTCCAGCTTTATTGTTGTTTCCAAAACTTAAATTTTTATATTTTAATGGGGTGTGTATCGTTAAATGCTTTTATAAACAAATTAACAAACACAAAAAAAATAAATTACCATCACCTAAAAATTAATCTACATTAACTCGACACATTTTTTTATTTATTCTAACAACTTCACCAAATTCCATCCTGTTTCCTTTTTGCTACTTTTCCTTTATTATATTTTCCAGCTTTATTGTTTTTTTCAAAACTTAAATTCTTATATTAATAAGTGTGATGCGCCCGCAATCACTTTATAAATATGTTAGCCATCGTTTTTTTAGCGTGTGCGCTCTTTTATATTTATCAAACCATTTACACAAGGGATAAAGTAATATTACCAGCCCGATCCACACGATATAAACTATAAATAAATTAAACCCATATCCTTTCAATTCACTGGCGTGGTTAACCCCTGTCATTAATATCATATCTGTCCACTTATGTCCTGAAATAACTGCGGCTATTGTAGCAAATAAATGAATCAAAAAGCGATGAATTACATAATAGAAGAATGGCACCCGTCCGTAAACAGAGATTTTTTTAGTTAATGCATTTAAAGGTTTTTCACTAAGTGCCAGGAAAATCATAGCTGGCCCGAGTGTTATAAGAATGTAAAGCAGGGATGGCGGATATTTCGTAACATTTATAAATGATAGCAGACTGAAGAGATTCGTTTGCTGTTTTATAAAAGGTACCGGATCACCATATACATTAATTGCCCGTAAAAGAATAAAAAGTGCAATCAGGAAAATTCCAACTGAAAGCAAAACTCTTTTTCTTTTTTCCGCATTATATTTTGCTTTATAAAAGGCGCCGAAATAATATCCTAATGCTATAACACCAATCCATGGAATTACGGGATAGTGAACAAAGACAGTAAGGTGTCCGAAGGCAAAACTGTTTGGTTCATGAAGAAGAGACCACACATAAGGCGAAAAGCCATCACCGGTTATGTGTACACTATCAAAAAGATTATGTGCTGCAATTAATAGAATAGCAATTGCCAGTATCAGTTGCCTTTTCATAAAAATTATTGCTGACAAAACAATCATGCTGACACCTATTGCCCAAATTACCTGCAGGTTAAACATTGGGTATGTTGGGTTAAACGTTAGTGCAAGAGAGATGATAAAAAGTTCTACCAATATGAGCCACATTCCTCTTGTAAAAAGATAATACGCCAGCTCTCTTTTACTTCTTTTAATTCCATATAAGTAAGCGGAGATGCCGGCAAGAAATACAAATGTGGGAGCACAATAGTGAGTGATAAATCTTGTAAAAAATAAAAATGTACTGGTTTGGGAAAGATCTGTTGGATCATACAAAAAAGCATCTCTGTGAAAATAATCACGAACATGATCAAGAGCCATTATAATCATTACAATTCCTCTCAATAAATCTATAGATTCAATGCGCCTGCGCCTGATCAACGTATTTATCGGCGTAGCACTCATGAATTTTTTAGCCGTTATTGTTGTTATATTTAATTCTTTAGCGCTCATAAAAGATTTGATCAGTGAAGTATTTTTTTTCTTTTAAAATGCAAAAGTATTGCGGGTTAAAATCGTGGGGAATCACAACTCTCTATTGGCAGGTGTACAGAAACGTGCGGTATTGATAAACTTCCGAACGGCAAAATTGTGTTGAATAAAAAGACGTGTTGAACATACATTTTGAAAGTGGATAAATAAAAAGCGGCCTCCTATTGGAGACCGCTCTTGTGTTCTGCTTCCCTTGTCTACTCCTTAATAATATATCCGAACAAACCATCCATTTCATTTTCCGGGCCAGCGGTAAAATATAATCGTGATGGATCGATTGTGGTTGCTGTTGGTGGCGCAAATGAAAGCGCCCAAAGTCCTTCAATTATAATTGTACTGTTATGAGATTGAAGCTGGCCGAGATATTGGCCGTCTTCTGTGAATACGTTTATACGTCCATCTCCGAAATTGCCTACGAGTATAACAGGATCTTTTTGATCGTGGTTATTTTGGTTAAAGCTTTCAGGGTTTTTACTTATACCTGTATTCATATCATTTTGTTCCAGGAAGCTTTCTGGTGCTAAGGTTACTCCCCACGGAACATTAAGTGTTCCTGCTGATGCAAATCTTTTTACAAATGAACCATTAGTATTGAAAACGCTTACAAACCCTTTGCCTGCGCCCGCAACACCGTGGCCTGTGGTGCTTAACTCCGCATACATTACAAAAAGCCAATTGCCAACTGCTTGTATGTTGTAAGGAGAATATCCTTCCGGAAGTGTTGGATCTTTAAAATCCATATTAACACGTGCGAATGATGTATCCCATACATCTATTTTTTTTGCGCCGAAATTAGCAGCATATATAAGATTACGTCCATAGTTAGACGCAATTGCCAGGCCGGTATAACTTGCATTGGGCGGGTTGCGCAAACGCAATGCATTATCGCCTAAAGCAGGGTTCCAGCCGGAAAGAACTCCATCAAATCCTGTGAAAAGAAATAGCGATGGGCCATTTGATAAATTAAAATTTTTGCCACCACTAAAAACAATACCGCACGGCAGCCCGCCAATAGTATCCGTTGGCGATGGAATATTAACCGGCGCTCTTACAATTGCACCTTCTGAACTATAAAGTTCGCTGACATGTCCACCGACAGAGTTTACCCAGGCGGTGCCTGATGGAGACCATGCTAAGCCGAAAGCATTTATAAGAGTTGGATCAACTGTTACCGGATGATATTCTGATGTATTTGCTACGAGGTTTACCTGCGCAAAGTTCCGGAGATCGTGTTTGTTCACATTAGGTTTATGACATCCAAAAGCTATCATAAGCATAGCAATCATCATAAGTACATTAGCTCTTTTTAAAGAACTGAAATTTGTTTGTTTATTGTTTTTCATTCGTGTGTAATTTTTAAATTTATAATGAAATGAATAATGGTAATTCTTCTTTACTGAAGTAATTACAAACTGGTAAAACAGAGAGTAGCCCATGCGCATGAGTACGTCAGTTAACTTTTTAAAAAATTTTATGGTAATAGAATTTTTCTTATTTAAATATTTTGAAGCGCAAACTTAATTTGTCGTTCAAAGCATTGCAGGTTGCATTTCTCCAACGGCGTAAAAAAATTTCCGATCGGCAGGTTTCACAATGCGCCGGTGGTTGATTCAATAGAAAAAAATAAATTACCTGCTAAAAAAAATGAGGAGCGTAGGGAAGTCTTCGGTGTTATTTGTGACCCCGCAGAGGCTCGAACTCTGGACCCACAGATTAAGAGTCTGTTGCTCTA
>JBEPVC010000156.1:0-5533 GCA_041691235.1 Chitinophagaceae bacterium | reverse complement strand
AAGCCTTGTAATATTTCTTCCGTTTTATGGTGAATATTATAGCCGCCTAAAATTTCAAGCTCATGTAATTTATCTGCATATAAATGAGCCAATGTTTCGTCAGAATTTTTTTCAAGCTCATGACCAATTTTTTCAATTTCTTTTTCTAATAAAAGCACTTGCTCAAAAGCACCTAATGCAACCTGCAAAATTGAATCATCTGTATCAAAGCTTAAAAGGTCCTGGTGAAGAAAACCAATGGTTGTTTCTTTACTTTTTTCAACACTTCCTAATGAGGGAAGATATTGCTCTGTAAATACTTTTAATAATGTAGATTTTCCGGTTCCATTGTATCCAATCAATCCTATTCTTTCGTTGGGTTGTATATGCCATGTGGCATCCTTCACAATAACTCTTGCGCCAAATTCAAACGTAACATTTTGTAAACCTAATAACATAAATAAATTTATAGCGTGCAAAATTAAGCTCTTTGTGTAATTGATCTGCGTATATTTCACCCATGATGCTTAATGCCTTAACTTCGTTGAAAATTTAACAGGAAATGAAAAGAATTTTGGCAATTGTTTTCTTAGCTGCGATTTTATTTGGCGCCTATTGGTTTTTTTTCAAAAAAGACACACATATATCACAACCCAAGCAACAGGCTATAAAATTGCAAAAGCATTCATTGGAGTTTAACAGCAGTATTGCAAATGCTGTGAATAGTTATCTTGATATGAAAAATGCTTTGGTTGAAGCCGATACGGCCACTATAAAAATGCAAGGGCAAAAATTTATAGGCTTTGTTGATAGCATTCAACTTTCTGATCTTAAAAAAGATGATTCAGCTATTTTACTTACTGCTGAGCAAAATGTTAGCGATATAAAAGCCAATGCACAAGCAATGTTGCAGGATATGGATATTACAGAAATGCGCAAAGATTTTAGTACAGTATCTGAAGATTTGTATCCATTTCTAAAAACAATTGGCTATGAAGGGGAAAAACTTTATTGGCAAAATTGCCCGATGGCATTTGGTGAAAACAAAGAAGCCAACTGGCTTAGCAATACATCAGAGATTATCAATCCCTATCTTGGTAAGCATCATCCCGAGTTTAAAGCATCTATGGTTGGATGCGGCGAAACAAAGGATAGCCTGAAGTGAAAACATAATTATAATACCCTTGTGAAAGTGAAAAAAATAATTTCCCTCATACTTTTTTTACTTCCATTTACAATTTTCTGTCAAAAAAAATTTACAATAAGTGGGTATGTAAAAGATTCACTTTCCGGTGAAACTTTAATTGGCGCTACTGTTTCTGTTTTAGGAGAATCAAAAGGAATCAGCTCTAATCAATATGGATTTTATTCTATCACTTTAACAGAAGGAACCTATACATTTATTTGTTCGTATGTTGGATACGTTACACAAATAAAAAAAATTGATTTGCATGGAGATGTTCAATTCAATTTTGAAATTGCTCCAAAAATAACAACAGAGCAAGCAGTCATTATTTCTTCTAAAAAAAGAGATGCAAATGTGAAGAATGCACAAATGGGTAAAATTGATTTATCAGAAAATCAGATAAAATCTATTCCTGCATTTTTGGGTGAAGTAGATATTTTAAAAACCATTCAGCTTTTACCTGGAATACAAAGTTCCGGTGAAGGAAGCTCAGGACTGTATGTTCGTGGCGGTGGTGCAGATCAAAATTTAATTTTATTGGATGATGCCGTTGTGTATAACACAGGACATTTGTTTGGATTTTTTTCAATATTTAACGGAGACGCAATTAAAAGTACTTCATTGATAAAAGGAGGAATGCCCGCGCAATATGGAGGCCGCCTTTCCAGTGTTTTGGATATCTCAATGAAAGAAGGGAATGATAAAAATTTTGTTGTTGAAGGCGGTATTGGTTTAATAGCATCGCGATTATCTATTCAAGGCCCTGTTAAAAAAAATAAAGCTTCATTTATAATTTCTGCAAGACGAACTTATATTGATGCGCTTGCAAAACCTTTTGTGAAAAAATCAAGTTCGTTTCATGGTTCAGGATATTATTTTTACGATCTCAATGCCAAGATTAATTATAAATTTTCTGAAAAAGATCATATTTATTTAAGCGGGTATTTTGGCAAGGATAAATTTGATTATGTAAATGGAAAGCAATCTCTAAACGTAAGCATTCCGTGGGGGAATTCAACCGGAACTTTTAGATGGAATCATGTTTTCAATAATCGTTTGTTTTCAAACACAACTTTAGTTTACAACGATTACAAATTTAATTTTGGAGCAAATCAAAATAATTTTCAAATCAATCTTCTTTCAGGAATTAGAGACTTTAATGTAAAAGAGGATTTCGATTTATATCCTTTCACCAATCATAAAATAAAATTCGGGGCGCTGTATACCTATCATACATTTACGCCCAATGTTGTCAGCGGAAAGCAGGACACTGTTGAGTTTAAACCAAACAATGCTCAGCAAAAATATGCGCATGAAGCAGCAATTTATATACAGGATGATTGGGATGTAAGCGATAAAATAAAAATTAATGCAGGCATTCGCGAAAGTGCTTTTCAACAAATAGGCGGCTATAAAATTTATACAACTGATGCAAACGGTAACCGGCTTGATAGCACTGTTTATAAAAAAGGCGAACCTGTAATTACTTACTTTGGATTTGAGCCACGGTTTACTATTCGCTATGCTATCAATGATGAAACTTCCATTAAAGCAGCCATAACAAGAAATTTTCAATATATACATCTTGTAAGTAATGCGGGTACTACACTTCCTACTGATCTATGGGTGCCAAGCACATTTAAAGTAAAGCCGCAGGAAAGCTGGCTGTACGCTTTGGGGTTATTTAAAAATTTTAATGACAACACTTATGAAGCATCTTTGGAAGTTTATTATAAGCAAATGAAAAACCAGATTGAATATGAAGAAGGATACACGCCTGCAACATTAGAAGACACAGAAAACTTTTTCACTTTTGGGAAAGCCTGGAGTTATGGAACAGAGATCTTTATTAATAAAACAAAAGGAAGATTAACTGGTTGGATTGGCTATACATTAAGCTGGACTTTCAGAAAATTTCCCGGATTAAATTCCGGTGAAAAATATCCTGCAAAATATGATCGGCGGCACGATCTTTCTGTAGTAGGCATTTATGAGCTTTCAAAAAAATGGAAGCTTTCGTCAACATTTGTTTTTGGAAGTGGGAACGCTGCAACTTTACCTGAGCGTTTTTATATTTTTGATGGTGTACTAACGCAGGAGTATAGCCGCATTAATGAATACAGACTTCCTTCTTATCAAAGACTTGATTTTGCAGCTACGTATAGTCCAAATAAACATCCAAAAAGAAAATTAAAAAGCGAATGGGTTTTTAGTGTTTATAATTTATACAGCAGAAAAAATCCTTACTTTATTTATTTTGATCAGGAAGGCGATGCATACAACGGAACATTAAAAGTGCAGGCAAAGCAAGTTTCTTTATTTCCAATCATTCCATCTGTTACATGGAATTTTAAATTTTGAAAAAAGTAGCATTGGTAAAAAAAATTAATCTCGCCGTTTTTTGTTTGTTTTATTTTGGTGCTGGTATAAATCATTTTTGGCATGCAGATTTTTACATAAAAATTATTCCGCCTTACTTTCCTTTTAAAGAGGCGATTGACTACCTGAGTGGCGTTGCTGAAATTTGTTGCGCTATTCTCATGTTATTTGCCTCAACACGCAAAGCAGCAATGTACCTTACAATTTTCTTGCTATTCGTTTTTATTCCTGCACATATATATCTCATCCAGTTAAAAGGATGTGCATCTTCTTCATTTTGTTTTTCCGAATGGATAGCGTGGCTTCGCTTATTTCCCTTCCAGTTTATATTAATGTGGTGGGCTTATAAAACATGGAAGTTATGTTCCCGGCAATAATTGTAGATTTCAAAATTTATTTTTCTCCGTGAACAAAAATAACGCTGCCACTTTTTTCAGTGTCTGACTCTATTCTTACTTCATATCTTTTATCACCGTCTGTAACTATCATCAACGCAGTATTTGGAGGAATGCTTCCCAAATTATCGGCATACATGGTTATTATATTGTTCGTTACATTTTCGTCTAGCGAAAGTGTGAGTGAGATTGCATTAGTAGTTAACATTTTATGCGATAGAACAATTTTACCGTTGTAAAAAACGGTAATAGAGTCACCATCTATTTCTCCATTATCATAAAAATCAACCCTGAAAGTTTCATTGTAGATTGGGATGGTTTTTAAAATATCTTTTCTGCGTGGTTCAAATTTTGTTGTGGGCTTTGTAACTGTCACAGGCATTTTTATTTCTGGAATTCTGGCAAGCGTATCTTTTATAATTGGTTCTTTTCTTACAACCGGAGGTTTGATAATTACGTGTGGTTTTGTAACAGATGGCTTATTTGTTTTTGGTGAATTATTTTTTGGCCTGATAACAATTTCTTTTTTTGGGGTGTTTGTTTTTGGAATATTTTTCTCTTCATGTGTAATTCCCAAAGGCAATCTTTTTATAATTCGTCTTGATAAAAATGTAGTACCGTAACCACAGTTACCATTTTGGTCTGGAGCGGGAATCCACGTGCCACGTAGCGTTTCTATGTCTCCGCTATCTTGCTCATAATGCAACCTGTGAGTTTGAAAACAATTTTGAAAATCCGGTGGAGTATTAAATTTTGTTCTTTCAACTTCTGTAACCACTATATCTTTTGTATCCCGGTTGAGTGATCCAACTAACCGGCAGATTGTATAATATCTTTTCGGGCCCTGGGTAAAATAAGTGTAAGAATAACCAGAAACTTTTGGGCCTTGTATTTCCAATTCCAAAACGTAATCAATATTATTCCCTTCCATACCAGAGATGCCATAGCTCGCTTCATTAAAGCCACCTTTCCACTGCCCGTTAAAATTTTGTGCTGAAAGCGTAGAAGAAACCAGTAAGAAAAAAATGAATGAGTAAAATATCTTCATACTATTCAAAAATAAATTTTTCAAAATAATCATTTTTATAAAGCTGCATCAGAAAAGATTAATGGTTTAAGATTATTTTGTTGCTGTAGCAAAATTATAGGTAATTAAAAATTTATCATCTAAATGAATCGGTTGTTTGTCTAATACTTCGTTAAATTTGCACTTCTAAAATTTTAAATAAATTTATTCAAGTGAGCGAACTTATAAACATAAATTTTCCTGATGGCGCAATAAGGCAATATGATAAAGGAATTTCGTCGATAGAAATCGCAAAAAAGATAAGTGAAGGACTTGCAAGAAAAATTCTTTCGGCTGAAGTAAATGGCGAAGTATGGGATCTTACACGTCCAATAAAAAAAGATGCTTCCATAAAATTTCTCACCTGGGATGATGAAAAAGCAAAGTCAACCTTTTGGCATTCCTCCGCGCATTTAATGGCAGAAGCAGTAGAAGATACTTTTCCCGGAGTAAAATTTTGGGTAGGTCCTCCTGTAGAAAAAGGATTTTATTATGATATTGATTTAGGCGACAATCAAATTGGTGAAG
>JBEPVC010000155.1:0-5573 GCA_041691235.1 Chitinophagaceae bacterium | reverse complement strand
ACCACAGCAATAAATCTTGCTGCAAGTCTTGGTGTGCTTGAATTTAAAACGCTGTTGGTGGATGCCGATCCGCAAGCAAACAGTACAACAGGAGTAGGATTTGATTTGCACAACATAACCACGGGCGTGTATGATTGCATGGTAAATGAAACTCCGGCAAAAGATGTGATTTTAAAAACAGAGATTCCTTACATGGACCTGATGCCTTCGCATATTGATCTTGTAGGGGCAGAAATTGAAATGATAAATTATCCTGACAGGGAAAGTGTATTAAAAAATATTTTAAGAGAAATAAAAGATCAATATGAGTTTATAATTATTGATTGTTCTCCCTCTCTGGGATTGATAACAGTAAATGCACTTACTGCAGCAGATAGTGTATTAGTTCCGGTGCAGGCTGAGTTTTTTGCGCTGGAGGGATTGGGTAAATTATTAAACACAATAAAAATTGTTCAAAACAGGTTGAATACTTCTTTGCAAATTGAAGGCTTGTTAATGACAATGTACGATGGAAGACTGCGTCTATGCAACCAGGTAGTAAGCGAAGTGCGGCGTCATTTTGAAGACCTCGTTTTTACCAGTATTATTCATAGAAATACACGCCTGAGTGAAGCTCCAAGCTTTGGCAAGCCCGCTATATTGTATGATGCAGACAGCAAGGGTGCAATTAATTATCTTAATCTTGCCAAAGAAATTCTGCAAAGAAACAATATGACAAAAATGACTCAGAAAGAAAAAGTAATGGAATATTGAGTGGCATGATAATTAATTCTGAAAAAAAATTGAATATGAGTACGCCTAATAAGAAAGATGCTTTAGGTAAAGGAATACGATCCCTGTTACAAAACATTGATGCGGATCTCTCAACAACAGCTACCAGCTTAAAAAGAGAAACTCCCGAAAGGTATAGTCCGGTAAACATCCGTATTCCGCTTAGCCAAATTGAAGCAAATCCTGAACAGCCAAGGCATGATTTTGATGAAACTTCTTTAAGTGAGTTGGCTGCATCAGTAAAAATGCACGACATCATTCAACCGTTGACCGTTACAAAAATTGCTAATGGCAAATATCGAATCATAGCGGGGGAAAGAAGATTCAGGGCTGCAAAAATTGCGGGCCTCGCCGATGTGCCTGTGTATGTTCGCGAAACCAAGGATTCTAAACTGCTGGAGCTTGCTTTGCTGGAAAATTTGCAGCGCGAAGATCTTAACGCTATTGAAATAGCATTAAGCTATAAACAATTAATGGATGAAATGAATTACACACAGGAGCAGCTTGCTGAGCGCATGGGAAAAGAAAGAAGCACGGTGACCAATTACATCCGCTTATTGAAATTGCCACCGGATATACAAGCCGCTGTAAGAAATTCCACAATTAGTATGGGACATGCCAGGGCTTTGATAAATGTTGATGCGGTTGATAAACAACTTTATATTTTTAATGAAATAAAAATTAAAGAGTTGTCAGTCCGGCAAACAGAAGACCTTGTAAGAAAATTATATATTCCTTCCAGAGGCGCTGTTAATAATTCGGTAAAAGCTACGCTGCCACCTTCTTTGAAAAAAATTGAAGATAATTTAGCGTCTTATTTCAGCACGAAAGTGAAAATGACACACAATAAAAAAGGGACTGGCAGTATTACATTAGATTACTATTCAGTTGAAGAATTGAATTCCATTTTAGATAAAATGCAGGTTCCGGTAGATTAAGCTTATGCTAAAACTATCCTTAATTTTTACAACTTTTTTTTTATTTTTTCTATTACATAATCTAAATGTAAGGGCGCAGAAAAAAGAAGATACACTTATTCTTTCCGGTAATAAACCAGACACGAGTGGCAAAAACATTTTAGCACTTGATACGGCTGTGAGAAAAAAAAAATACAATCCCAGGGTCGCCACTCTCCGTTCGTTAGTATTGCCCGGATGGGGACAGGCATATAATAGAAAATACTGGAAAATTCCCATTGTTTATGGAGCGCTTGGAACAACCGCAGGTATTTTTCTCTATAACTTAAAAACATATAAGCTATTAAGGAAAGCGGTTATTTTACGAAGCGATACAATTCCTTCCAATGATTCATTGATTGATCCTCGGTTTCAATTTCTTTCAACACAAGCAATAATATCCTATAGAAATTCTTACCGGCAAAACCTGGATTATTCAGTTTTATTTTTCCTTATTTTTTGGGGATTGAATGTTGTAGATGCTACAGTAGACGCACATTTAAAATCTTTTGATGTAAGTCCTGATATTACACTTAAAATACGACCGGGAATAAATTATCTTAATAATGGCCTGGGTATTTCATTTATATTTTCTTTTAAAGACAAACATTCCCGACCCTTGTTGTCAGTTCCTTAAAAATATTTTTTATTTTATTTATAACTAGTTTACACGAATTTTAGATTTTATATTTAATTTTTAATTGATCATGAAGATTGCTTTATTGGGATATGGTAAAATGGGTAAAGCCATTGAAGAAATAGCATTGAAAAAAGGCCATAGCATTGTTATGCGAATTACTGATCAAAATCTTGATGAGCTTACGAAAGAGAATCTTAGCAAAGCAGATGTTGCAATTGAATTCACCAGTCCTGAAAGCGCTCTAACAAATATAATGTTGTGTTTTGAGGCCGGCATTGCAGTGGTATGTGGAACAACAGGCTGGCTATTGCAAATGAATATTGTGAAGGATAAATGCAAAGAAAAAAACGGAACTTTTTTATATGCAAGCAATTTTAGCATTGGTGTTAATATTTTTTTTGAATTAAATAAAAAGCTTGCACAATTAATGAATCAACATAATGATTATAAAATATTAATTGAAGAAATCCATCATACAGAAAAAAAAGATGCACCAAGTGGAACAGCTATAATACTCGCAGAACAAATTATTGAAGCATCCGGAATAAAAAATAAATGGGTGAATAATACATCAGAAAATATCAACGATCTTTCTATAATAAGCAAAAGAATAAACAATACGCCAGGTACTCATTCAATAAAATATACTTCAGATGTTGATGACATTGAAATTCTTCATACAGCGCACAACCGGAAAGGCTTTGCAGCGGGTGCCGTACTTGCAGCAGAATTTATATATGGCAAAAAAGGGATTTTTAGTATGAAGGACGTACTGAATTTTTAGTATGAATTTGCTAAAATAAAAAACCCTTTTGCAGAGTTTTTTATCTTCTGGAAATTTTTTTAATTAGAAATTATAAGCAAGGCGAACACCTACTTCACCTATTGTAGCGCCTCCCCTGCTAAATGCGAGATATTTTATTGAACCGTCAAAATTGGAACTGAAATAATATCCAATACTTGGAGCATAGGCAAAAGCACCACTTCCACCCTGTGCAAATCCATAGCCTAGCTGTGCATGTCCGTAAACTTTATCGCTTCCCAAATTAAATTTTGCTCCACCCAACAAAGGAACCCAAAACCCATGTCCGCCCCCAAAACTGGATTTAAAGGTGTATTCTTCGAAACCTCCACTCACTGTAATTTTCAATCCCTGTGTTGCAGCAAAATCAGCCTGTAGGTCGCCTCCATAAGCAAATGATAATCCCGTAGTGGTTGGTATGCCGGCATTGACCGCAATGCTTATCATAGTTTTTTTACTTTGTGCCTGCGTGGACGCAGTTGAAATAAAAATAACGGCAATTGCTAAAGTTAGTTTTTTCATGTTTTTTTGTTTTATTTTTTTAAATAATTGAATAACAAAAAATAGATGCTTAATTATTCCAAAGGGTTTTTACATCACAAATATGGATCAATAATTTTTCAAATACAATACAATAAAATAAGATTATTCAATTGCGTATTTGTAATTTCCTAAAAATAAAAAACCCCTTTGCAGGGGCTTTCATTTTATTAATTTAAAAACGTAATTAGAAATTATAAGCAAGACGAACTGCTATGTCTCCCAAATGATCGAAACCCATATATTTAAGTGAGGCATCAAAATTTGGACTGAAATAATATCCAATGCTTGGAGCGTAAGTAAAAGAACCACTTCCACCTTTGGCAGTCGCAAGTGAATAACCTAATTGAGCATGACCATATAGCTTTTCGCTTCCCAGGTTAAATTTAGCACCTGCTAAAAGTGGGATAAGCCCAAAGCTTCCGCCGCCAAAAGATTTTTTTAGTGTGAAGCTTTCATAACCTCCACTAACGGTAATTTTCAAGCCTTCTGTTGCAGCGAAATCTGCCTGCAAGTCGCCACCAACTGCAAATGACCATCCTGTAGTTGTTGGAATGCCCGCATTTGCCGCAATGCTTACCATTGTTTTTTTCTGTGCTTGTGTTGTCGCTACTGAAATAAAAATCACAGCGATTGCTAAAATTGTTTTTTTCATGTTTTTGGTTTTCGTTAAAAATTGAGTTAGTAGAAACTTAGTAATTATATAGCTTAACTATTAAATTTCGTATCACAAATATGAATCAATAATTTTAAATATGCAATACCCTACCCTTTAATCAATTGTATTTGACTTTTTTGTGCACTTTTTTTATATTGGCCAGCATATCACGTGTCATCCGCGAAAGGTTATAATCGGGCTTCCAATTCCAATCTTTTTTTGCTACGGAATCATCAATGCTTTGGGGCCAGCTTTCAGCAATCTGTTGCCGGTAATCCGGGTTATATGTTGTATTGAATTCAGGAATATGTTTTTTTATTTCCGCTGAAATTTCTTTTGGAGAAAAACTCATTCCGGAAATGTTATACGAAGTGCGGATAGAAATTTTGTCGCTGCTGGCCTCCATCAATTCAATAGTGGCTCTAATGGCATCGGGCATGTACATCATCGGCAGGTAAGTATCTTCCTTCAAAAAACAATTGTATTTTTTTTCTTCTATTGCCTCATGAAAAATTTCTACGGCGTAATCTGTGGTGCCACCGCCGGGTTCACTCTTATAACTTATTAGCCCGGGATAGCGTAAGCTTCTCACATCAAGGCCATAGCGATGGTTATAATAATTGCACCAGAATTCACCCGCATACTTACTTATGCCGTACACAGTAATCGGTTCAATTACGGTTTGTTGCGGGCAACTTTTCTTAGGAGAAGTGGGTCCAAACACCGCAATGCTGCTGGGCCAATAAACTTTATGTAAATTTTCTTCTTTCGCAATTTCCAAAACGTTCAGCAAGCTTTGCATATTTAGGCTCCATGCAAGATTGGGGTTTTTTTCTCCTGTTGCGGATAAAATCGCCGCCAGCAAATATACCTGTGTAATATTTTGCCTGATTACCTGTACATGCAACATTTCTTTATTCATCACATCAAGGCTCACATAAGGCCCCGTTCCCTTAAGAAGATCATTTTCTTCACGAAGATCAGATGCTATAACGCTTGCACCTCCATATATTCGTCTAAGCTCCAGCGTTAGTTCTACACCTATTTGACCGCATGCACCAATAACTAAAATTTTTTCTTTTACCATACTGTATTTTAACGCAGCAAAGTAAAATGTAAAACGGGAAAGAGAAAAATTAAACGTCAGGTTTTTAAAATAACTTTGAATTCAAAAAATTACATGCAGACTTTTTTAAAAGATCTCTT
>JBEPVC010000154.1:0-5614 GCA_041691235.1 Chitinophagaceae bacterium | reverse complement strand
TGACGAAGCACTCCTGTAATCTGGTCATTAGCAAATTCATCAAGTTTCTTTACCTCTTCTCCCTGAACATTTACATCTCCTGTGTCGCCTAAAATATCTACGAGCCCTGCTTTATTAACTTCAACATTTATTCTCTTTGCTGCAAGGCCAATATCTCTCAAAAGGCCTGCCAACTCGCCTGTTGCTTTAGGAAATGCTCGCATTTCTCGTATCGTAAATTCATCCAGCGTTAGAACCTTCCTGTTAACCATAAAGGAGATTATTTTTACAAGGTGACAAAAATAGGGCAATTAATTTTTCCCTGTTGACATCGAATCCTATTAAACAGTTTTTTATGAATTCATGTGTGTTAATCCTTAATTTTTTAATTCTTAATTCAAAATTCCTTTTACTTTGCTCGCATAAGAAAATTTTTAAAAATGAAGGTGTTTAAATTTGGCGGAGCAAGTATTAATAGTATAGAACGTATCAAAAATCTTAGTAAAATTCTTCGTGGATACGAGAACGAAAAAATATTAATTATAATTTCTGCAATGGGCAAAGTAACCAATGCCCTTGAAAAAGTTACCGAAGCATTTTTTTCCGGTAAAAAAGAAGAGGCGTTACAACTGTTTGAAAAAATTAAAGAGAATCATTTAACTACTCTCAAATACCTGGTTACACAGCAGTGGGAAAAAGCCACCAATGAGCTTCAGAATATTTTTACTGAGGTGGAATGGCTGCTTCATGATAAACCTGTGAAGGATTACAATTATTACTATGACCAGATTGTTTGCTCAGGAGAATTATTATCAACTACCATTATGAGCTTTTATTTAAATGAAGAAAAAATAAAAAATAAATGGATTGACGTGAGAGATATTTTACGAACCGATGATACCTTCAGAGATGCAATTGTGGATTGGGACATAACCAAAAAAAAAGTTACAGAAAAAATAGAACCTCTTTTCAATAATACAAATTTTATAATAACACAGGGATTTATTGGAAGTACCGATGAAAACGAAAGCACCACTCTTGGCAGGGAGGGAAGTGACTTTACTGCCGCAATTTTCGCAAGTATTTTAGACGCGGAAAATGTAACGATATGGAAAGATGTAGAAGGCGTTATGAATGCCGATCCTAAAGACTTTAAGCAAGCGGTTGTTATACCCAATCTGAGTTATAAGGAAGTGATAGAGATGGCCTATTATGGCGCGCAGGTTATTCATCCCAAAACCATAAAGCCACTGCAAAACAAAAAAATTCCGTTGTATGTAAAATGCTTTTTAAATGAGCAACTACCCGGTACCGTAATAACCGAAGCTAATCCGCACAACCTGCCGCCAATTATTGTATATAAACGAAAACAGGCTTTGATAACGCTCGAATCAAAAGATTTTTCTTTTGTGGAGGGAACTCCCGTAAATACTTTGCACGAAATTCTTGATAAGGTAAAAATGAAACCGAACCTTACGCAAAACGCAGCAATAACGCTACTTGTATGTGTTGATGACATACCCGAAAAACTTGAGGAAGTCGCGATACATGCTGCTGAAATTTTTGATGTGCAGCTGGAAAAAAATCTTACTCTGTTAACGATACGGCATTATACCAATGACTTCATAGATAATTTAACTGAAAATAAAACGATTGTTTTACTGCAAAAGACGACCGATACAATCCAGATATTAATGCGGGAAAATTAATCAATAACATAATCCCCCTTGGAATCTATTAAAACAACAGGTACTTGTTTTGTTTCTTCAAATTTATCAAAAGCCTCTTTCAAGTTAAGGGCAAATTTTTGTAGTGAAGAGTTATTCTTGGCAACAGTTTTAAAATATTCTACTGACCTGCGCTGGTTATACCTGAATGGAAAAACATGAACAGGAATAAAATCCTGTCCATTTGCCTTTGCATAACTGCTTATAATGTAAATCTCTTCAATGTCAATATCGGTAACAGGTATACATCCCACAGAAACACAACTGCCATGAATATATATGGCACTCCCCGGACGCAATGAATCACTTAAAATTTTGTCAGAAGCATTTGGATAATTTAAGCCAAGCGCGAGATGATAATTGCTATGCGGGTTAAATTCATTTATATAATAAAATCCTTCGGGAACCTGGTAGTCACCTTGCAATCTTTTTGGACCCATTGTTCCGCTTTGCATGCAAACTTTATAAGTTTTAAAAAGATGATACTTTTCTTTTGCATCATTTTTAACCCAAACTTCAAGTTGCGCATCATATTTAAAGCTTCGTATATAAACATAGTTTGCAGGCCATTTCAACCCCTTTGCCTGGAATTCCTTTTGAAGTGTATCTTCCCTGCTACTTAAAAATCCAGTGAAACCTAAAGATGATTTTTGATGTTCAATAAATGCAGTTTGCGCAGCGGAAAATTTCGGTGAATTAAACGCCAATATAAGAATTAAAAAAAAATTGCAAACTCTGGTAGTCATTTTTCTGTAGGAATATTATACACTAAAAACGTAAAAATAATTTTTTTATTGAAAAGTTGAAACCCATGTTAATTTCTTAACTAATCCTTATTGAGATCTATAAATTTCCTCTCTCGGCCTGTTCTCTTTCAATTGCCTCAAAAAGAGCTTTAAAATTGCCTTTTCCGAAGCTTTGTGCCCCTTTACGTTGGATAATTTCAAAAAATAGCGTGGGCCTGTCTTCAACGGGTTTGCTGAATATTTGCAGCAAATATCCTTCATCATCTTTATCAATAAGAATCCCCAATTCACTCAATGGCCTGAGATCTTCGTCAATATGCCCTACCCTGTCTAAAACCGTGGCATAATAACTCGCAGGAATTTTTAAAAATTCGACACCCCTTCTTTGTAATTCAGTCACTGTTTCAATAATGTTGTTTGTAGCAATTGCAACGTGCTGACAACCTTCGCCATCGTAAAATTCAAGGTATTCTTCTATCTGGCTTTTCTTTTTGCCTTCTGCAGGCTCATTAATGGGGAACTTCACGTATCCGTTACCGTTACTCATAACTTTACTCATCAACGCAGAATATTCTGTAGAAATATCTTTATCATCAAAGCTCAGGATATTTCTAAAACCCATTACTTCTTCGTAAAAATTCACCCACTTATTCATTTGATTCCATCCTACATTTCCAACGCAATGATCAACGTATAAAAGACCGGTATCTGTTGGGTTGTAAGCACTTTCCCATTTACGATAGCCCGGCATAAAAACACCGTAATAATTTTTTCTTTCAATAAAAAGATGTACGGTTTCACCATAAGTATGAATACCACTCATTTTAAATTCTCCATCATCATCTTTCATCGTTGTCGGCTCTAAATAACTTTTTCCGCCACGTTTGGTTGTTTCTTCCCACGCACTCGTAGCGTCATTAACTTTTAATGCAAGCACCTTTACCCCATCTCCATGTTTGGCAACATGAGCCGCAATTTCACCGTCATTTTTTAAAGGAGTTGTGAGCACGAACGTTAGCTTGTTTTGCCTGATAACATAGCTTACTTTATCTTTCAGGCCTGTCTCAGGGCCCGCATAGGCAAGCGATTGAAAGCCGAAAGCAGTTTTATAATAGTGAGCTGCCTGCTTTGCATTACCAACATAAAATTCAACATAGTCAGTTCCCAGCAGTGGTAAAAAATCTGTTTGAAATGTTTCTTTTTCAGTAGCTTTCAAAATTCCTGTTGCCATAAAATAATTTTGTAACAAAGTTAAATAATTTGAAAGAGAGCGGTGAATTGGGTCATCCATTTATTGGTTAAAAAAAAAATTTGATAACTGCAAGAAAGCTTGCTGTTTACCTGATTTCAATTGTTTAATTTTAAAATGGCAGGATTTATGTAATGAACTTGCAAACTTTTATTATGAAAAAAATAATCTCCTTTTTATTTTTTGCAACGATTACTTTTATTTTGGTAAGCTGCACGTCATCAAAAAATGGTACGAATCTTTCTGCGACAGCCGGCAACCTTGACGGGCATTGGACTATTTCAAATATAAGTGTAGATATACCGTCGGATTTTAAGGTTACAGATGTGTTTGATGAAGGCCCGTACCAGGATTTCCAGGGAAGCGTGTGGGATTTAATAAAAAACGGGAAAGGCGTGTTTACCCTTACCAATGGAACGAAAGAAGATATTTACTGGAGCATTAATGGCAAAGGAGATAATGCCCAATTTCAATTTAAAAAATTAAAAGGCATGAAGCCTAAAAATGTTGAAGATGGCTACAGGCTTCAACTACAGAATATCACTGCCAATAGCTTTTCTGCAAAATCATCGATAGATCTTGGTGATGATAAAACCGGTTACATTACTTATACGTTTACAAAATAATTTTAAAGCCACACTTTCGCAACCTGGGATTTAGCTCAGCTTTTATACTCTTCAATTTTGGGTGATAAAATTTCAAACATTTATATTGCAGAAAATTTGTAGATGAAAAAAGTCGGGATACTTGGTGGTGGTCAATTGGGAAAAATGCTTTTACAAGCCGGCGCAAATTACCCCGTAGAAACCGTCGTATTAGAAAACGACAACCAATGTCCGGCTGCACATTTATGCAATCATTTTGTTTTGGGCGATATTAAAAATTATGATGACGTTTATAATTTCGGAAAAAATTTAGACGCGGTTACTATTGAAATAGAATCAGTAAATGTAGATGCATTAAAAAAATTAGAAGAAGAAGGTATAAAAATTTATCCGCGTCCTTCTGCAATTGAAACTATTAAAAATAAAATTCTTCAAAAACAATTTTACGAATCCATTACTGTTCCTTCACCTTCATTTGTAGTTACTCAAAACAAAAGCGAGCTAAGCCATCACTTAAATTTTTTTCCTGCGATCCATAAAATTGCAATGGGCGGCTATGATGGCCGCGGAGTCGTTGCCATAAAAAATGAAAAAGAGATTGAAAAGGGTTTTGATGCACCTGCCGTTTTGGAAAAAATGATAGACATCAAAAAAGAAATTGCCCTAATTGTCGCTGTAAATGATGCAGGTGAAGCCGCTTTGTATCCTCCAGTTGAAATGATTTTTAATAAAGATTTTAATTTGTTGCAATATCAATTGAGTCCTGCTGCTGTTAATGAAAAAACATTATGGAAAGCGGAAGCAGTAGCATTAACTGTAGTTAAGAATTTTAAAAGCGCCGGAATTTTTGCTGTTGAAATGTTTATTGATAAAGACGAAAATGTTTGGGTAAACGAAACGGCACCGCGTGTGCACAACAGCGGCCATCATACAATAGAAGCAAATTACTGCTCACAGTTTGATATGCTTTGGAGAATAATTCTTGGTTATCCGCTGGGAAACACAAAAGCAATAATGCCTTCGGCCATGATAAATTTAATTGGTGCGGAAGGTTATTCGGGAAATGTATACTATGAAGGTTTAGAGGATGTTTTAAAAATAGAGAATGCTTTCGTTCATATTTATGGCAAAAAAGAAACCCGCCCGGGAAGGAAGATGGGCCACGTTACCGTTATAAGCAACAGCATACAGGATCTTACTTATAAGGCAAACATTATAAGCCGAACGCTTCAATCAAAAGCTTAAAGATTTTTCTTAAAATGGTATCTGGTTAATTAATCTTTTCAATTCAATTTCTGAAGATTTAGC
>JBEPVC010000153.1:0-5671 GCA_041691235.1 Chitinophagaceae bacterium | reverse complement strand
CCATCTTTTTCTTTTACAACAGGCAATGGATGCAATGATTTTGAAAGAATACTAAATTCAGAAACGTGAATCGAAGTCTCTCCTGTTTTTGTTGTAAACACATATCCTTTCACTCCGATAATATCGCCGATATCAATTAATTTTTTCCACACTACATCATAAAGAGTTTTGTCTTCACCTTTTGCAATATCATCCTTACGAACATACAACTGAATTTTACCGCTTCCATCCTGCAGCACCGCAAAAGAAGCTTTCCCCATGTCGCGGATGCTTAGTATTCTTCCTGCAAGAATTACATCAGCAAAATCATCTTTATTTTCTTCTCCTTTATAATTATTTTTTATAAACGCAGCATTATTATTTACAGGAAACAATGCCGCAGGATATGCGTCTATACCAAGTTTGGTAAGTTCCTTTAATTTTTCTCTCCTGATAATTTCCTGTTCAGATAAGTGTGGAATATTCATAAAATCTTATAAAAAATAATTATTTAAAAATCCAATTCAACAATTTTTTGCGAAGTTAAACTTTTGAATTGTAGATAAACAGGATCGAATATATTAATTGGAAACAGTTGTCTCACTGAAAAATTTATTAGCTGCTGCAACTCCGTAATCATGCAAAATTTTCTTTTCTTCCAAAGAAATTTTTCTTGGCTTGCCCGAAATATTTCCATAGCTAATAAAAATTGTTCTTCCTTTTTCATTAGCAAGACTTACAGATTTTCTATTAAGGCCTTCCATCATCAGGTTCATAACAGCGCTGGCATATTGTTTCATGCTTTTTATTTTATATGGAGCAACGTCAGTTTTATTTTCTTCGAATTCTTCTATTTGCTCTTCTCTTTCCAGTTTAAGGCCAAGTGTTTGAGAATTATAAATTACTTTTTCACTCGTTAACGGATTACCTCCATCAAGGCTTGAATCAAACATGTTAATAGGATAATTGCAAAGCATTCCACCGTCAACATAAAAATTATATTTTACCGAAGTATCTTTTAAATTGACTTCATTTCCTATACTATCTATTGCCACAGGTTTAAAATAAAATGGAATACAACTACTGATATGAACAGCTGTTTTTAATTCCATACAAGGAAAAGTATTTTCTGATAAAACTTCAAGACGCTGCAAAGAAATATTTGTTCCCGTACAATAAAAATCTTTGAAATTTTTATTTGATACATGCAACTGATGTAGCTCCTGGAAAGTAGTGTTGGCATTGCCTGTCTTCTGTTCAATTAATTGCCCGAGCCAGTTTTCAAATTTTTCTCCTTTATAAATTCCAAATTCTTTTTTCACCCGTCTTATTTTTCCGAAAATATATTTTCCGTCGTTAAACTCCTGGATTTTTAAAGTTTGCAAAATAGAATCAATCTCTTTTGAATTATAGCCAAGCGAAACCATAAGACCCGCAATAGCACCTGCAGATGAGCCGGCGACCTTATCAATATTTTTTAGAATATTTCTTTGCTCAAGAACTTCGAGAGCACCTGAGTAGGCAAGCCCACGAACCCCGCCGCCTTCCATTACCAGGTTTTTGTATTCATGATTATTTTGAGAAAGAGAAGTAAGAGGAAGAAAAAAAGATAGAATTAAAAAGACTTTCATGTTGCAAAAATACACCGCTTGCAAGCGGTGAGGCGGTCTACTGATTCTTTAAAAAGTTAAAGAAAGAAGAAATTATTCCCAGATGTTAGAGCAGTAATTTCATAAAATATTTCAAGCTAACGCAAGCAATACCTGCCAGGCTTCATAAACCTTTCCCTCATTAAGAAGTTGCTTTGCATACAAGTGCAATTCATTTTCCATTTCTACAGGATCCAATGAATAGTATTGAAAAATATTTTTCAGTTTTTCATCTTCAAACGAAGGATCAATTTGAGGTAGCTCGTGCACATTTGCCAATTGCCCCAGATGATTGCCTGTAAATATTTCACTATGTTTTATTGATTCTGGAAGATTGTCCATTCCGATGCCCAGTGAAGTGTGTGGCTTTTCTACTTCAAATAAATTATCTGCATTTATTCGTGCATACCAATCACCGCCCAGCCTTGCAGCAAGATCTAATTTCCGCTGATCTATTTTCCCGTCATCTCCTAAAATATTTTCGTTGACATGAATCATTAATATTTCTGCAAAAATTAAATTGCCGGCGCCGCCTTCTGTTCCCAAATGTTTTACTTCAATAACTTTACATTCCATTTGCACCGGGCTTTCTTTTACTCTTGGCGGCCTTACAATTTTTGAAGGCTCTTTCGTAAAACCTGCTTTTATAAATTCATCAACTTCTACCGGGTATTCACAACTGCTCAAACTTACCTGTTGCACCATATCGTAACTCACAATGTTTATAACAACCTCAGGAACTTCAAGCACATTTTGCAAAGTATGTTTCGTTGTATTATCTCTTACTCTTCTTGCAGGCGAAAAAATTGCTATTGGCGGATTAGTGCTGAATAAATTAAAAAAACTAAAAGGGCTAAGATTTATATTTCCATCTGCGTCTATGGTAGATGCAAAACAAATTGGGCGTGGCGCAACGGCATGCTGTAAAAAATTTTGTACTTCTATAGTTTTTAAATCTTTTAAAAGAAGCGTTTTGTACATACACATTTCTTCAATTAAATATTCTTCTTTAATGCCAGTATAGAAAATTCGCTTTCGTCTTTTACAATTGTATTTTTCAATTTACCTAACGCCTCAATTTCCATTTCTATTTCATTTCCTTCCTGCAACCATTGCTCTTTATAACCAGGATCATTTAATTTCCCCGTTCCGTTTAATTCCAGGAAACAACCTGTACCTACTGTTCCGCTTCCGATAACATCGCCGGGAAATAATTGAACTCCATAACTACAACGCTCAATAATTTCTGCAAATGTCCAATCCATATCGCCAAAATTTCCTTCACTTACCTGCACACCGTTCACTGTACAAATCATTTTTAAATTGTAAGCATTTCCTGTATGTTTTTCTTTCGCAGGAATTTTATAATCTTCCAACTCATCAGGTGTAACCAACATTGGGCCTATTACTGTACAAAAATCTTTTCCTTTTGCGGGGCCAAGATTTAATTTCATCTCTTCCATTTGCAACGTTCGTGCGCTCATGTCATTCATGATCATATAACCGCCAATATATTCATCTGCTTCTTCAGCTTTAATATTTTTACCCGGCTTACAAATAACAATAGCAACTTCTAATTCAAAGTCAAGTTTATTCAGATGATCAGGCATACATACAATTTCTCCGGGTCCCTGTATGCTGTTGTGATTTGTAAAATAAAAAATTGGGTATTGATCAAATTCCGGAATCATATCTACTTTTCTGTTTCTTCTTGCTGTGGCAACATGCTGGCGAAATGCATAGGCATCGCGGCAGCTGGTAGGATGAGGAACCGGCGCTAGTATTTCAACGTCTTCTATATTAATTCCATTTAATTTTTTATCTCCTTCAAGTAAAGAATTATTTATAGAATGTGCAATCGGAAAAAAATCCTCCCAGTAATTTAAAAACATAGTCATAGTAACCGGAAGATCGGGATGCAGCCTGTCAGCGTCGTATAATTTATCGCCTATTAAAAAAGCGAGTTGAGCATGATCTTCTTTTAAATAAGAAACTAATTTCACAATAAAAAAATTTGTAAGCCTGCAAGATAAACGATTTAAGCAGGAAGAAAGTGAGAACTAATATTGCTAAAATATTTTCCGGTATGTTCTGTGTACTTTTTCTCTCGCAGCTCCGGTGGCTTCGTGAATTGCAATCATTTTTTTATTGAAATCCCCTACCCACGCAAGTTCTGCCTCCGTTATCGTATTTCTTGGCACTACTTCTACCTGGAGTTTTCTTATGAGCCCGCTTTCAATTCCTTTATTCTGAAATTTCTTTTTACAGCCCATTACAATAAAACGAATGCGGTGAATGGTGGTAGTTTTTTTTAACCAAAGAAATCTTAGCTTGTTAATTAAATTGAATTTTCCTTTAAATGGTTTTAGTAAAACATTTATATCCGGAACTGCAAGTATAAATGCGATAGGTTCATTGTTATGATAGGTGAACCAAATTATTTTTTCATCAATAATAGGTTTCATTTCTTTAAATGATTGCTTGATTGTATCAAGCTTCATGGGCGAAAAATTTTCAAATTCACTCCATGCGTCATTGTATATTTCCTGGAAATCTGCAGCAAATTTTTCAAAATTTTTCATTTCAAAATGACGAAAAGAATATTCCGACTTGTTATTTATCCAATCAGCAATTTTTGTAAATCTTTCAGGGAAAGGCTTCATTACCTGAATAACATTTGTATATTGATCATATTGTTTTTCGAAACCATAATTTTCGAAAAGCGCCTGATAATATGAAGAATTATAATTCATACCCATGCTCGGCGGAACAAATCCTTCTATAAGCAATCCCCAGTATTTATCATTTTCACCAAAATTTATCGGGCCATCCATTGCCTTTGCATCATTTTCTTTCAGCCAATGTTTTGCTGTATCGAAAAGCTTGTTTGCAGCAGCTTCATCTTTTATGCATTCAAAAAAACCAATTCCTCCAACTATAAATTCAGGATTTTTATTTTTTTCAAAATTGATGAAAGCGGCAATACGCCCAATAGTTATTTTTTCTTTTTTAAGAATCCACCTGCTGAATATGCCATGAGAATGAAAATGATTTTTTTGGGGATCAAAAACTGACTCAATATCGTTATCAAGAGGAGCGATATAATTAGGATCATCTTTATATAAGCGTAGCGGAAGCAAAAGAAATTCTTTGCGGGATTTTTTATCGTTTACTTCTGTAATAATCATAAAGACTAAGATACAAAATCACTGTTCACCATTGGTCTTTGTCAGCAGCATTATTTTTTGGTGAAAATTTTTCGCGGCTTGCAATTTTCTGCAATTGCCTTTTCACAATTGCATCTGCTATAATTAATGCAGCATCAGTGCCGGGGCTTTGTTGCAAAAGATCTTTCAATTTTTTTTCGTTTACATCAATTCGGTAAAGAAGTTGTATCAAAGATGGAAAGTCCTTTTTTATAAGATCATTAATCAATTCAATTAATTGCTTTCTGGCTTTGTCGTCAGAAACAATTTCAGACGTATTTGCCAAAGTAAAAAGCTTGTCAGAAATGGGTATTTGGTTATTTGAATCCATTGGTTTTACGCTAAAGTATTACTTCAAAAATTTTCCAGCACACCCAATCCAAATAATGCAAAATCATATTTTACCGGATCATTGATATCAAATTTTTTCAATTCATTTGTTAGCTCGATAGCTGCCTGCCAGTCAATTTGCTTTCTTTTTAATAGATCAAAATGTCTCGCAACTCTTGCTACATGCACATCTATAGGGCAAATTAACTGTGATGGAGAAATTTTTTTCCAAATTCCAAAGTCAACACCTTTTTTATCATTTCGAATCATCCAGCGCAAATACATGTTGAGTCTTTTGCAGCTCGAATTTTTTGCGGGCGATGCAATATGTTTTTTTGTTCTCGCAGGCACATCTTCCAGCGAAAAAAAATACTGATAAAAATAGTTTAAAGAATTTTCAATTGCATTGTTATACTGTTCAATTGTTTTATTGTTGAAAAATGCCGCCTCCAATGTTTCATGTTTTGAATAATGAAATTTAAAAAATGAAATAAAATAAAGCAGGTC
>JBEPVC010000152.1:0-5712 GCA_041691235.1 Chitinophagaceae bacterium | reverse complement strand
GTGTAAGGATACTCGCTTCCCGGAAGGATTTGCTTAAGTGAGCGCATTGCAAGATTACCGTGTCCCACTTCCCTGCGGCCAACACCGCGCATCATCTTTACTTCACCAGTTGAAAATGGTGGAAAATTATAATGTAAAATAAATTTAGAGTAATCGCTGCTGGCAGCACTTTCCACGAGTAATTCATCTAAAGGAGTTCCAAGCGTAACTGTAGTTAGTGATTGGGTCTCCCCGCGTGTAAATAATGCCGAGCCATGTGGTGAAGGAAGATAATTTATTTCCATGGTAAGTGGCCTGATATCTTCAAGCCCTCTTCCATCAAGGCGTTTACTACTGGTTAATATCATATCACGAACAACATTGTATTGAAGTTCTCCGTAATAAAATTTTATTAAAGCTTTATCTTCATCAGGAAGTTCTTCACCTAAATATTCAGCAATTTCTTTTCCCAAACTTTCAAATGCATCTTGCCTGTCGTGCTTTGCTGATGCAGCATTAGCTATTGCAGACACTTTATCTTTTGCGAATGCGATTATTTTTTCATTTAGGTCTTCGTTTCTGTAAGGTTTCGTGTATTCACGTTTTCCTTTAGCGCCAACTTTTCCCCTCAAATCCTGCTGTGCTTTTACTTGTATTTTTATTGCATTGTGTGCAACTTCAATTGCTTTTACAAGATCTTCTTCCTGGCATTCTTTCGCCTGACCTTCTACCATCATGATGTTACGATCAGTTGCTGCGATAATAAATTCCATTTCAGCTTCTGCAAGTTGAGTACGACTTGGGTTAACAACCATTTCGCCATTAACTTTTCCTATGCGCACTTCTGAAATAATCTCCTGGATAGGAATATCAGAAACTGCTAACGCGGCCGAGGCAGCAAGACATGCCATTGCATCGGGCATTACTTCCGGGTCGCTTGAAATCAGCGATACCAATACCTGTACATCACATAAATAATCTTCAGGAAACAAGGGCCTTAACGCACGATCAATCAATCTTGAGGTTAATATTTCATAATCGTTGAGCCGGGCTTCTCGTTTAAAAAATGAACCTGGTATGCGACCTGCCGATGCAAATTTTTCCTGGTAATCTACTGTTAACGGAAAGAAAGATTGTCCTTCTCTTGGTTCTTTATTGGCAACTACTGTAGCCAGAATTACACAGTCGCCCTGGCGAACTGTTACTGCTCCATCGGCCTGGCGTGCAAGCTTACCTGTTTCTATTGTGACCATGCGGCCTTCCCCTATATCAAATGTTACAGAGATGGGATTTGGAATCATATTATTTTCTTCATATTATTTGTAAAAAAAGTATTCCCAACCGTAAAATTCAGTTGGGAATAGCTAACGATATCATCTAAATATAATTATTTACGAAGCCCTAACTTTTCTATTAACGCACGGTACCCGGTAAGGTTATGCTTGCTGAGATAAGTTAAAAGACTTTTTCTTTTTCCAACCATTTGCATTAAACCACGCTGTGTATTAAAATCTTTTTTATTTTCTTTAAGATGCCCCGAAATGTGGTTAATTTTTTCTGTAAGCAATGCTACCTGTGCTTCAATTGAGCCGGTATTTTTAGCATTCCCGCCAAATTGAGCGAAGGTTTCGGCCTTCTTTTCAGATGTTAAATAAGACATTTTTTATTAAATATAATTTTAAGTGGCTGCAAAGGTAATAATTAAATTTTAATTTCAAGCAGCTAATACAACGGCTAAACAAAAGACTTATTAAAAATGTCTTTTGCAAAAAATTATAGATATATACTACTTAAAACTTTTAATATTTAAAGCGTAAAGGGCAATAAAGACTAATCCAAAAAAACTTGCAATGGAGGACACACCAATGGCAAGAAAATTATTGCCGTATAAATAAAATGGAACTATAAGTCCAACTATTATACCGGCGATATAAATAAAGTAACCGCTTCTTTTTAACCGCCACATTAAAATGGCGCCAAATAATGTAAACAAGGCTGAAATAATTGTGCCTATGGCGCTTTTACGGATATTATCGACGGTTATCATTTTTGAAACAGAGGCCATCATTTTCTCCCCAAAGGGTGAACGTTTTCCATGCACGTTAGTTACAGAATCTTTGTTTAATGTTGAATCGTTAAATTTCAATTCTGCTTTTCTTTGACGCGTACTCGCAGTAAATATTTTTACATATTCCGGTGCAGTGGAATAAGCGATGATACTGCTAATAATTGCCCATCCGCTTCCTATAAAAGTAAGAATGCAAAGCACGGTCAACAAAGTAGGCCTTGATGGTTGCTCCGCTTCAAATTCGTCTAAATTTGAATTCATTTTTTTTGTTATAAATGGAAGATGGTATTTAATAAGCGGCTACAATATTCTATTATTTTCAACAAAAAATAAAACTTTTAAATTTCAGGAAAATTTAAACAAGTAGAAAATATGCATCTTTACTTCTAAAGGCGTTTAGTTAAGCCTGATTAATATTTATATTATGTTGCTGATATATTTACCAAATTTTACAACAAGAGCTAAATATGTTTTTGACCTGGTATTTGACCAGGAATTTGGGATACAATATGCTACTACAACCAGCCAGGAAGTTTTTGATGCACATTCAAACGAAAAAATAACCTACTCTTCTTCAAAAAAATCTACAGGCCTTTTTATTGAAGCTCATTCATTATTGTTTGAAAATTTTATTAAGAAACAAAGTATTTCAGTAGAAGAAAAATTTAATACAAAAATTCTGTTTGCAAACAGTAATGAGTGCGACCTGGGTTTCGATATTTTCTCAGCTATATTTTTTATGATAAGTCGCTACGAAGAATATTTACCATTCACTCCGGACAAGCATGGAAGGTTTAGCGCTGCCGAAAGTGTAGCTTCTCAAAATAATTTTTTACAAAAACCCATTGTAAATATTTGGCTGCAACATTTTAAAAATTTCTTACAAAATAAATTTCCATCCCTTAAAATAAAATCTTCCACTTTTAATGCAATAGTTACTTATGATATTGATGTTGCTTATAAATTTAAAGGCAGAAATTTTATCAGGAATATAGGATCAACAATTAAAGATGTTGTGAATATTGATTTCAAAAATATTAAGAACAGACTTGACTCGCTTTTAAAGAAACAGGAAGACCCATGGGATGTTTATGATTATTTACAGGAAATTATTCTTCAAAATAATTTACAATCTGTTTTCTTTTTTTTACTGGGTGATTCTTCAAAAAATGACAGAAATCTTAACTATAATAAGCCCGAATTAAAATCACTGATAAGTAAAATAAAAGCATTTTCAGAAATAGGAATCCATCCTTCCTATTACTCATCCACACACATAGATAAAATTTTAGAAGAAAAGAAAAGGCTTGAGAAAATTTCCGGGAAAATAATTTGTAAAAGCCGGCAGCATTTTTTAAAATTTAATTTGCCCGTGACTTACAATGCGCTTTTATCAGCAGGAATCACTGAGGATTATTCAATGGGGTTTTCTGATAGCGCAGGCTTTAGAGCAGGCACTTGCAAACCTTTTTCTTTTTACGATTTAAAAAATGAAAAAATTACCGATTTAAAAATCTACCCCGTAACAATGATGGAAGGCTCATTTATGAAAAAAAATATTTCTCCTGAGAAATCATTAACAGACATTTTTAATTTGATGGAAGAGGTGAAAAAAGTAAACGGCACTTTTATAAGCATCTGGCATAATCAAACAATTAGTGAAACGCAGGAATATAGACAATGGAGAACAGTTCATGATAAGATGGTTAAGAAAATTGTTTCAGAATCCGACTCATGATAGATGTTTCATAAACTCAATTAAAATTTTTTCCTCATTTTCCCAATTGAGTTCAGCAGATGCTATAGCTGTATTATTTTTCCAAACGTTATAAAGATTCTTATTTTCTGAAATGCTAATAATTTTTTTGGAAATCTCAATTGGATCAAACCCGTCAATAAAATCTCCTACCTGGTATTGTTCGATTATTGATTTTATTTCAACAGCCTTTGATGATAAAACAGGAATTCCCGCTTTGATATAATCAAAAAATTTGTTGGGAAGCGCAAACAAATGTTCATCAGAAACGGAAATTTTTTCAAAGATTAATCCAAGAAAACAATTACGTGTATGCTTCATCATTTCATTGTAGGGCAATACATCAATAAACATAACTTTCTGCTCAAGTTTTAAATCATGAACCATTTGTTTAAGTTTAGTAAGAATAGTGCCACTTCCAATGAAACACAAATTAAAATCATCCGGTAAAAATTGCATCGTTAAAACGGCTTCCTCGGCTCCACGGTTTTCATTGATACCAATACCCTGCATAACTAATATTTTTTTGGCTGCATAGAGCGGGGCATCATTATAAACTTCGGCCTCTAAAGATTTGTATGGCACATTCCTTATTACAGTAACAGGTATTTTATATTTTTTTTCATACACTTGTTGTATGGAATTGTTTACTGTAATTACATTTTTAATCCTTGGAAATAAAACCCTTTCAAGACGCTCCCATATTTTTCTTGATCTTTTTTTGTAAACGCTTTGCGTAAAATATTCGTGACTATCGTATATGAGTTTAGAACCTTTTAATTTGGAAATAATAAAATTAGGAAGCAGTGTATCCAAATCATTTGCCCAAAGAATATTGGATTTTTTAAAAAGCAAATACCAAAACAACTGGAAATTAAAAAGGAGGTACATCAGTGGGCCGCGCTTAAATAAATTTCGAAACCGGATTACTTTATAGGGAAATGTATTTAAAAGAAATTTATTTTCGCTTTTTCGTCCTATTACCAGTACGTCGTAACCGGTTTTATAAAGCGTGTTGCATTCCTTTTGCACCCGCTGGTCGGTAACAACATCACTGATAACGGAAACAATTATTTTTTTATTCAAAGAGATCGCAATTTTTTTTGAATACACAAATGTTAAACAATTATAAGCAGTTTTGCGAAATAACTTAAAATGGCATTAAAAAAATTTATTCATAACTTTTTTACTTCCGTTGGATAATAAACATCTACATATCGTTTGTCTTGATGTACCCTACCCTCCTGACTATGGTGGTGTATTCGACCTTTTTTATAAAATAAAATCGCTTTATGAAATGAAAGTAGATGTGCACTTGCACTGTTTTGAATATGGGCGAAAAAGGCAAGCTGAATTAAAAAAATATTGTTTTTCGATAAATTATTATAAAAGAAACAAATATCCAATCTCACATTTGCGATTACCCTATATAGTTAGCTCCAGGGCAAATAAAGATTTACTTCGAAATATTTCAAAAGACGACTATCCTGTATTGCTCGAAGGAATTCATTGCACGTATTTTTTGTACACCGGTGCGTTAAAACAGAGAAAAGTATTTGTCCGTTTGCACAATGTAGAATTTGAATATTATAAAGAACTTGCAAAATCTGAAAAAAATATTTTTAGAAAAATATATTACAAGCGTGAAAGCAGCCTGTTGAAAAAATATGAAAAAAGTATTGCGGACAAGGCAATGCTTATTGCAGTAAGCGAAAAGGATAAAAAATATTATGAAGAAAACTTTTCACCGGCCAGCATAACATACCTACCTGTATTTTTACCTTTCAACGATGTTACATCGGCAATAGGCAACGGAAATTTTTGTCTTTATCATGGTAATTTGTCTGTAGCTGAGAATGAGAAAGCAGCAGTATGGTTGCTCGAAAATATTTTTATTGATTCAGATATT
>JBEPVC010000151.1:0-5718 GCA_041691235.1 Chitinophagaceae bacterium | reverse complement strand
GGCGCTATTTATACGCACACTTTTGCCCAGCAAACAATATTGCCCGGACCTTTTACAGATAATATAAAAGTATGGGTCACAAAAGTTGGGGATACACAAAATGACAACGACACTTCTTATAAAATTGTAAAGCTTCTTGCAAACCCGGTATCATTATTACCATTTAATGAAGGCTTCGAAACAGGTTCGGATTCAGAATATGTTTTGAATAGTGTGGGTTTGAACGGACTGGATAATTTTGACTTCGTTACAAATTCTGCAAGAGGGAGAGCGAGAACTTTTGTGAATTCCGGTTTTGAACATTCAGGTACCAAAGCGCTAACATTGGATCAGACACCTTCGAATCCGGTATCTACTTCCGACAGTTTGATACTTACCAATAATCTGTCAGCATATTCAGTTGCAAATAACCAGTTGCGCGTTGACTTTTTTTATAAGAACAATGGACAAGATAATTTGGGTGCAAATAAAGTTTGGATAAGAGGAAGTGATACAGATGTGTGGCTGCCTGCATATGATCTCTATGCGAACCAGGGAGACATTGGCCAATACAAGGCGGCAAAAGCAATTAATATTAACGATATTTTTTCTGCTGCGGTACCCTCGCAAAATGTGACCAGCAGCTTCCAGGTAAAATTTGGAGAGGAAGGCTATACTTCGTCAAACTCTCCTGATCCACTGGGTGATATTGATGATGGATATACGTTTGATGATATAAAAATTTCTGAAGCGTTAAATGATATTGGCGTCGCAAAAATTATTTCGCCATCTAATTCAGGTTGTGGATTAAATGCAACCACACCTGTCAGCATCAGGATTAAAAATTATAACAACGCGATACTTAACAATGTGCAGGTAGGCTATAGAATAAATAATGGCGCTGCTGTAATTGAAAATATTCCCGTATTAAATCCAAATGAAGTTCTCGATTTTACTTTTGCAACAACAGCCGATATGTCTGCATTTATCGATTATGACGTGGATGTTTGGGTAAATCATCCGACTGATAATTACGCAAACAACGACAGCATACTTGGTTATTCATTGCACAACAGCCCGCTTATTTCGAGCTTTCCGTATCTCGAGGGCTTTGAGGCATCTAACGGTAATTGGTACACGAAGGGAGTAAACTCCAGCTGGGAATGGGGAACCCCTGCTAAAACAATTATCAATAAAGCAGCAAACGGAAGTAAAGCCTGGGTTACCAATCTCACTGGTAATTATAAAAACAGTGAGCTATCGTATTTATATTCTCCCTGTTTTGATATAAGCGGTCTTACGCAGCCTGTTCTTTCTTTCAGCCATATTCATCAGTTAGAAGATGATTGTGATTGCGACTATCATTGGGTTGACTACTCAAATGACGGTGGACTGACCTGGCAAAAATTAGGAGCAAATGGAAGCGGAACCAACTGGTATGATAATGCGACCTATCAAAGATGGCAACTCTCCAATACAAAATGGGAAGTGTCAAGTATTGATATACCTTCCATCTCCTCAACGGTTCGTTTCAGGTTTGTTTTAAACAGCGATCCAGGAGTAAACTATGAAGGGGTTGGCATAGACGATATTCACATTTTTGATAAGGCGCCTATTTATACAGGCATAGACGTAGTTGTTCCTCCACAGAATGTAAGCGGCAGCAATTGGATCGATTTTAATATAGGCGGCAACAGGGTTGTATCTATAAATCCTAACGGGCAGGACCTCGGTTCTACTTCTGTAAAAGTTTATTTTAATACCGGCCCCGTTAGAGTCAGCAATAATCAATACTATCTTGACAGGAATATAGTTATTCAACCATCTAATCAACCGACGAGCAATGTAAGCGTGAGGTATTTTTTTACAGATGCAGAAGCAAATCTTCTTATAAATGCAACGGGTTGTCCGTCTTGTTCAACTATTCATGACGCATATGATGCCGGCATTACAAAGTTCAGTGGAAATGTTGCGGAAGAAAATGGAACGCTTGCAGACAATGTCACAGGCTTCTACAATTTTATTGCACCTCCAAATGTTGATGTCATTCCTTATGACAATGGATATTACTGTGAGTACAATGTAAACAGCTTTAGCGAATTCTGGATTGATAGCGGAGGCACAGGAGGCCTGTCACCACTGCCTGTTACGCTATCAGACTTTGAGGCAAAAAAAGATAATGAAAAGGCAAAGCTAACGTGGAGCACTGCGCAGGAATTTAACAGCGATAAATTTTTAATAGAACGATCAGGCAATGGTGTTGACTTTATAACTATTGGAGAAGTAAAAGCAAAAGGAAATGCTAACGTCGAAAGTTCTTATGAGTTTACGGATTTAACTACGCTTGCAGGAACAAATTATTATCGATTGAAATTATTTGACAAGACCGGACAATCTACGTATTCAATAGTGCGGCAGTTAAACTTTGATAAGAATAATCTTGATATAAAAATTTTTCCTAACCCTGTTACAACGGGAAAGATAACGGTAAATACTTCTGAAGAATGCAAACAAATTGAATTGCTTAATATATCCGGGCAGCGTTTGAAAATATTTAAAACTTCAGCTTCTTCTAATAACATTGATATCGGGAAACTACCTGCCGGAATATACCAGTTAAAAATATTTACAACAGCCAATACAAGGACGGTAAAAATAAATGTTGAGTAAAAGAATTTTTCATGTAAAATTAGATTTGTATTTTACTCCAAAATTGAAATTGCATGGCATTAGAACCCTGGCGTACGGGAACGGTTATACGCATTGAAGATATAACGTATAACACCAAGCGTTTTTTTATTAAGGTAAGTGAACTGGATTCTTTTGACTTTAAAGCGGGGCAGTTTGTAACGCTCGATCTTCCCATACATGAACAAAAAAATAAAAGATGGCGCAGCTATTCTATTGCGAGCTGGCCTGATGGTACCAATGTTTATGAATTGCTTATTGTATTACTTGAGGGAGGCGCCGGGACTACTTATTTATTTAATGAAATAAAAATTGGCAGCGAACTGACTTTTCGTGGAGCGCAAGGTGTTTTCACATTGCCTGAAAATATTGAGAAGGATTTATTCTTTATTTGCACAGGTACAGGCATTGCACCTTTCAGGAGTATGCTCAATTATATGGAATTGCATAATGTGTCTCATAAAAATATATACCTCATTTTTGGAGTCCGCACACAAAAAGATCTTTTGTATCATGAAGAAATGAAAGCGCTTGAAAGCAGGATGAAAGATTTTACTTACATGCCTACGCTTAGCCGTGAAGGTTGGGAAGGCCATAAGGGATATGTACATAGCCTTTATGAAGAAATATGCAAAAAAAATAATGAAGCTTGTACGGATTTACAAAGTTTAAAGCCAGCTGCTTTTTATTTATGCGGATGGAAAGCAATGATTGATGATGCACGAAAAAAAATTGCTGATCTTGGTTATGATAGAAAAACTGTGCATTTGGAATTATATGGATAGATGCATAAATGTTACTTTCAAGAAATAAAACAAAATTTTTATGAGAAGAATGTATATCCGCGGAATAGCTATTTCATCTTTTATAATAATCATCTCAATTTTCAATTTCACTAGATTGGCTGATAGTGCCTGCATAAGGGCTATCCATGTAGTTACGCTTTTAGTTTGCGGAATGGGCATTGGGATATTTCTTACCAATCTTTTCGGATTAATCCGCAATCCCAAATAACTTTTTTTTCAAAAATTTCATTGGGAATGATTTTTGAAGGGGTGTAAGAAACACTTCAAATGGAAAATACAAATATAGACGCAACGCATAACCGACCTGATGGCGACAGACGGATTGATTCTCCCGTTTTAGTAATAGATCTCCCTACATTTATTGAACAAATAAAAAATGAAAAAGCCTGGGAAGAAAATGATCGGAATTCTATTACTGTTTTCAAATCTGATAAGATGAGAATTCTGCTGGTGGCTTTACACAGAAAAGCAGAAATGCAAACGCTGAGACCGGAAAATATTTTATCGTTACAATTACTAAAAGGAAAATTAAACCTAAAAGCTAATAACGAATCAACTGAAATTCACAAAGAGCAAATATTAGCATTACACGAAAAAATTTCTTACTCAATTAAAGCTTTAAAGAAATCATTATTCCTGTTAACGCTTGTGGAATAACCGGTTTCATCCTATCGAACTTTAATTAATTTTCTCAAGAATTATTTTTCTTACATCCGTTAATAAAATTCTTTCCTGGGTCATTGTATCCCTGTAACGTATAGTGACTGTGTTGTCTTCCTTTGTCTGGTGATCGATGGTAACACAAAATGGTGTGCCGATTGCATCCATTCTTCTGTAACGCTTGCCGATACTGTCTTTCTCTTCATAAAAAGTATGAAAGCTTTGCTTGCATTCTTCCATTAATTTTTTTGAAATTTCAGGTAAGCCATCTTTTTTCACAAGCGGAAGTATGGCTAATTTGTAAGGGGCAATCTTTGCAGGAATTCTTAAAACCACCCGGCTGTCTTCAGTGCCGTCATCTTTTTTCCATTTTTCGCTGGCATAAGCAACGCTTATAACGGTCAGGAACAAACGATCTAATCCAACAGAAGTTTCCACAACATAAGGAATATAATTTCCAATCGGTTTTCCATCTTCTTTTAAATCGTTATCAAAATATTGCAACTTCTTTTTACTTAGTTCCTGGTGCTGCTTTAAATCAAAATCGGTTCTTGAATGAATACCTTCCAGTTCTTTAAAGCCGAATGGAAATTCAAACTCAATATCAACGGCAGCATTGGCATAATGCGCCAGTTTGACGTGATCATGATAGCGCAATTTTTCAGAAGGAATACCAAGGCTCTCATGCCACTTCAATCTTTCTGCTTTCCAGAAATTGTACCATTCCATTTCAGTTCCTGGCTTTACAAAAAACTGCATTTCCATTTGCTCAAATTCACGCATGCGAAAGATAAATTGGCGGGCAACAATTTCATTTCTGAAAGCTTTGCCTGTTTGTGCAATGCCAAACGGAATTTTCATTCGCCCGGTTTTTTGCACATTTAAAAAATTTACAAAAATCCCCTGAGCAGTTTCAGGGCGCAGGTAAATTGTGTTTGCTTCTTCCGCAATACTTCCCAGTTCAGTAGAGAACATTAGATTAAACTGGCGAATGTCAGTCCAGTTAGTGGTTTCACTAACTGAACAAACAATTTTATTTTCTTCAATTAGATTTTTTAATCCTGGAAAATCATCTTTCGATAATAGTTCATCCATTTTCTTAAGCAATTCAAACTCTTCTTCTTTTTTTCCTTCCAGGGCAAGTTTCTCGGCATGTGTTTCAATTAAGTGATCAACACGGTAGCGTTTATTGCTATCCTTGTTATCAATCATAGGATCACTAAAATTATCAATATGCCCGCTTGCTTTCCATGTAAGCGGATGCATAAATATTGCTGCGTCTATGCCTACAATATTTTCATGAAGCTGGGTCATGCTTTTCCACCAATAGTCGCGGATATTCTTTTTTAACTGCGCCCCGTTTTGTCCATAATCATACACTGCACTTAGCCCATCATAAATTTCACTTGAAGGAAAGATGTAGCCATACTCTTTGCAATGTGCAATTATCTCACTAAAATTATTTGATTCATTTGCCATAAGTGGGCAAAGATAAATTTAAAAAAGAAAAGAAGATATTAGCGCTATTTCAACTTTTCATTCTTCTTATGCCTTTCCTTGTCTCTTGCATTTTTCTTTTCAAAAT
>JBEPVC010000150.1:0-5744 GCA_041691235.1 Chitinophagaceae bacterium | reverse complement strand
ACCGACACCGTTATAAAAGGAAAAGGAAAGCTTACAATGACCTTTACTCCGGAAGGTGGAGGTGAAGCACAAACTTTTGACGTGTATAATTTTAATGGTGATGGCGTTGCGCTTTGCATGTATAATACCGACGAAAGTATCAGTGGTTTTGCAAGGAGCTGCTTCAATATGGCGCTCAGTAAAAAGTGGCCGCTCTATCTTTCAACAAAAAATACTATCCTGAAAAAATACGACGGCAGGTTCAAAGACATTTTCCAGGAAATTTTTGACAAGGAATTTAAAAAACAATTTGATGACGTAGGAATCACTTATGAACATCGTCTTATTGATGATATGGTTGCGAGCGCTTTGAAATGGCATGGAAATTTTGTTTGGGCTTGTAAAAATTATGATGGAGATGTGCAGAGCGATACAATCGCACAGGGATTTGGATCGCTTGGTCTAATGACTTCAGTTTTAATAACACCTGATGGAAAAACTATGGAAGCTGAAGCCGCACATGGTACGGTTACACGGCATTTCAGGGAGCATGAAAAAGGAAATCCAACTTCTACAAATCCTATTGCTTCAATTTTTGCATGGACAAGAGGACTTGCATTTCGTGGTAAGCTCGACAATAACCAACAGCTGATTGATTTTTGCGATACCCTTGAAAAAGTTTGTATCGAAACTGTTGAGAGCGGACAAATGACAAAAGATTTGGCAGTGTGCATCAGCGGTAACAAAATTTCTCACGGCACAGACTACTTGTACACAGAGGAATTTTTAGAAGCAATCAATAAAAATCTTGTAGCAAAGCAGAAATAATTGAAATTATTTTAAAATATTTTTTTAAAAAATGTAATTTCAATTTTCAAAGAAAACAAAATGTCCCGGATATTGATCGTTGATGATGATGTAGATATTTTATCAGTCATGGAAGTGCTTTTAACCATGAAGGGCTTTGAAGTGGAGGTTACCCAAAAAGGGGAAAATACTTTTCCTAAAATTGAATCATTCAAGCCTGACTTAATTCTTTTAGATGTTCTCATCTCCGGTCATGACGGCAGAAATATCTGTAAGAAAATAAAATCAAGCGACGACACAAAGCACATTCCGGTAATCATGTTTTCAGCACATCCTGCTGCTGGTGCAATTATTTCAGAGTATGGCGCTGATGATTTTATTTCTAAGCCATTTGACGTAAACAATCTTCTTAAAAAAGTCAATTCCCAGCTTGGTATAAGCTCAAATTAACTTCTGCTCTGTCTATGACTATTACAAATCTCCGGCGCTCGTCGGAAAAGGATCGCTTTCGTTAAAAAAAAGCTTTGATTTAAAAGACCGTCAACTAAAATCTCCGAAACTAATGTTGCAGGTTGATAGATTTTGTAACTTGGAAAAGATTGCAACTTTTTATCATAAATCTAACTGCAGATGAATTTTTATATTTTTTTACCCGCTGCTAAAAAAGCGAGCGCTGTTTTCTTTTTTATTTTTTTTGCTCTAATATTTTCTTCTTGTAATAAAGAAAAAAAATGGATTGAAGTAGATCCTGCTTTTGGCCAATATATCGAAGCATACACTTCGGGAATTGTTTCTAAAACAACTGCGATAACAATTAAGCTCGCTGCAGACGCTTCAACAACACATGCTTTAGGCGCTGTTGATAAATCACTGTTTGATGTATCGCCATCAGTTAAAGGAAAATCAATCTGGATTGACGCACGCACAATTGAATTCAAGCCTGATGAAAATCTGAAGCCTGATCAATTGTATGAAATTTCGTTTAAGCTGGGCGATGTAACACGCGTTCCGGCAAAGTACCAGGATTTTAAATTTAATATAAAAACCATAAAGCCATCTTTTACTGTAAATGATTTTGGTTTGCGAAGCAATGGGCAAAAAGATAAAATGACTTTGGCCGGAGAACTTGAAACAGCTGATATTGAAAATGACAAACAGGTTGAGAAATTATTAACTGCTAGCCAAAACAATACTAATTCAAAAATAAGCTGGCAACATAACGGTAACACCAAAACGCATAATTTTTCAATTGAAAATATTCAACGGGCTGGCACAGCTTCTGACATTAAGCTTAACTGGAATGGCAAGCCAATGAATATTGATATTGCAGATAGCAAAACAATAGAAGTGCCTGCTGTAGGGGATTTCAAGGTGATGAATGTAGTAGCAATAAATGATGCAGAGCAATATGCGTCTATACAATTCAGCGATCCGATCGCGGTTGGCCAGGAACTTACAGGACTTATAACTATGAACAACCAGGCTGACATTACTTACTCAATAAACGGCAGTGAAGTTAAGTTATATGCGGGCGACAAAATGGATGGCAATTACACAGTCAATATAAATCCGGGTATTAAGAACAGTTGGGGCGATACGCTGCAAAAGGGTTATACAGCCAATGTGTTTTTCGAAAATCGTATGCCTTCTGTAAAGATCCAAGGCCGTGGAAATATTCTTCCCAATTCCGGTAAGCTTGTTTTACCGTTTGAATCAATCAATTTAAATGCCGTTGATATTAGTATCATAAAAATTTATGAAAATAATATCCCGCAATTTTTGCAGGGCAATAATTTAGGAGGTGAAGAGGATCTTCGCCGTGTTGCAATACCTGTAGTTGAAAAAACATTGCGTCTTGATAATGATAAAACTTTAGATCTACATAAAAAGCAACGCTTCTCACTTGACATAGATAAATTTTTAAAAACAGAGCCCGGCGCTATTTACCGTGTTACCATTGGCTTTCGGCGCGACTACTCGTTATACACTTGCCATGCAGATACTTCTTCAAAAAATAAAGAAGAAGAAAATTACGGCGATGAATATGATGATGATAATTCCGCAAATGCAGATGATGAAGAAATGTTCTGGAGACGATATGATAGTTATTATCCGTATGGATATAATTGGCAGCAGCGTGATAATCCTTGCTCAAAATCTTATTATAATAAAGATCGATGGGCTACACGAAATATCATTGCTTCCAATATAGGGCTTACTGCAAAACGTGGTGCCAACAACTCTGTAACCGTTGCTGTTTCTGATATCATCACTACAGAGCCTATGTCAAATGTTGAACTGCAGGTTCTCGATTTTCAACAACAAATTATTGCAAAAGCAAATAGTGATAACGATGGATTTGCAAATTTTAATCTCCCCAGGAAACCTTATCTCATTATTGCAAAAAGAAATACTGAAAAAGGATATTTAAAATTAGATGATGGCAGCAGCCTTCCACTCAGCCGTTTTGATATTTCGGGTGAAGAAATAAAAAATGGAATCAAAGGATTTATTTTCGGTGAAAGAGGTGTGTGGCGGCCCGGCGATTCTATGTATATAAATTGTATTGTAGAAGATAAAGATGGCAAGCTTCCCGTTGATCACCCAATTCAATTTCAATTGTATAATCCGCAGGGACAGTTGTATAAACAAATTGTACAAACCAATGCCAACGAAGGCTACAACGTTTTTAAAACTGCTACCGAACAAAATTCTCCCACGGGCAACTGGCTTGCAAAAGTAAAAGTTGGTGGCGCTGTTTTTGAAAAAAGAATTAAGGTAGAAACGGTCATGCCTAATCGCTTAAAAATTGATCTTGATTTTGGCAGCAATGCAATGCTGGGAAAAAATATTTCAAATGCCGGTCAACTTTCTGCTAAATGGCTTTTTGGTGCTACAGCAAAAAATTTAAAAGCAAAAATAGATGCATCATTGTATGCGAAAAAAACTGCCTTCCCGAAATATGTTGATTACAAATTTGATGATCCCACTTCAAAATATTCAACCCAAACAAAAACAATTTTTGATGGCGAATTGAATGATGAAGGCAAAGCAACAGTAAAGCCGGATTTTGCAACAGATGAAAACGCGCCTGGAATGCTAAGCGCAAATCTTTTTGTAAAAGTATTTGAGCCTGGCGGAAGTTTTAGTATTGATAACATAACTATTCCTTATAGCCCGTATACAAGTTATGTCGGTATAAAAATGCCTGAAGGCGAAAAGCCATGGGGATTTTTAATAACAGGCAAAGCACATACTGCCGAGATTGCAAATGTTGACAACAAGGGAAATCTTCTTGCAGGCGAACAGGATGCAGAAATTCAGTTTTATAAAATTCAATGGCGTTGGTGGTGGGATAGTAATGATGATGACCTTAGCAATTTTACCCAGGATAAGTATAACAAATTAATTAAAACAGAAACCATTCATTTAAGTAATGGAAAAGGAAAATGGAATTTTAATGTTGGTGAAAACGAATGGGGAAGATACCTGGTTCTCGTAAAGGATTTGAAGAGCGGTCATACCACAGGTGATATTGTTTATATTGATCAGCCCGGGTGGCAAAGCCGCGAAAACACTGATGATCCGACAGCAGCTTCCATGTTATCTTTTACTTCTGATAAAGAAAAATATAATACCGGTGATGAAATTACATTGACGATTCCAAGCAGTAAAGGTGGCCGCGGATTGATAAGTATTGAATCGGGAAGCAAAGTGCTTCGTACTTTTTGGATAGAAACGCAGCAAGGACAAACTATAGTAAAATTTAAGGCTGAAAAAGATTGGGCGCCGAATGTGTATGCAAATGTAAGCCTGTTGCAACCGCATGCACAAACTGTGAATGATTTGCCGATACGAATGTATGGCGTATTGCCAATAAATATTGAAGATAAAAATACGGTGCTGAAGCCGGTTATATCCATGGCAGCTTCTATAAGACCGGAACAGCAATCAGCCGTGACCGTTAGTGAGCAAAGCGGTAAAGAAATGACGTATAGTATCGCTATCGTTGATGAAGGCTTGCTTGATCTTACAAGATTTGTAACTCCTGATCCGCATAATTATTTTTATGCAAAAGAGGCGCTGGGAGTAAAAAGCTGGGATTTGTATGATTATGTTATTGGCGCATGGGGAAGTAATCTTGAAAGAATATTAACTATCGGTGGTGACCAGGAGGCTAACGGTCCCGTGCAACCGAAGCAGGCTAATCGCTTTCCGCCTGTTGTAAAATATCTCGGACCTTTTCATCTTAATAAAGGACAAAAGGCAACGCATAATTTTACATTGCCTCAATACATAGGCTCGGTAAGGGTAATGGTAGTTGCGGCTAACCATGGTAGTTATGGAAGCACTGAAAAAGCAGTTACTGTTAAAAAGCCTTTAATGCTGCTTGCAACTCTGCCAAGAGTATTAGGGCCTGCAGAAACCATAAAGCTGCCTGTTACTGTGTTTGCCATGGAAAATAATATCAGGAATGTAAATGTAACCTTACAAACAAATTCATTTCTTGAAGTAGTAGGCACGCCATCGCAGCAGGTAACATTTAACGAGCAAGGTGAGCAAATGATTTATTTTGATGTGAAAGTAAAACCGGATGTAGGCATAGGAAAAGTAAGCCTTACTGCAACAAGTGGCAATGAAAAGGCAGATTTTAATGTTGAATTAAATGTAAGAAATCCTAATCCGCCGATAACAAGTGTAAGCTCGCAGATTCTTTCTGCAGGGCAACAATGGACCACCAAAGCTTCTGCCATCGGGACGGTTTCTACCAGTAAAGCAGTACTCGAAATTTCAAGTATTCCTGCTATGAATTTGCAAAAAAGATTAAACTACTTAATTGAATATCCTTATGGGTGCATTGAGCAAACTACTTCTGCTGTATTTCCACAACTGGTACTAAACCAGCTTATGGATCTTTCGGATTATCAAAAAGCAGAAATTAATAAGAACATAAAAGC
>JBEPVC010000149.1:0-5775 GCA_041691235.1 Chitinophagaceae bacterium | reverse complement strand
CGGGTAAGGCTGATTGGTCACAATCCATTGCGGATCCCAGGTACCAACTTTTGGTTTATACCATCCATCGGGTAGTTTTCCTGAATTGAAATCCTCTTTCCAAAAAACTTTTGGATCAATATCTTTATTGTCTTGCGCATTTACATCATTAATAAAAAAAAATATACTTAGAATAAAAAATACGTTTTTCATAGATCTATTGTATATGCCATACCTATAGTGTCAATAAAAAAAATGAGTCGTATTCAAACTTAAACAAATAAATAGTTAAACGGATGTGCAAACGGTTGCGCTTTTTTTAAAAAAATTAATGATAATTATTGGAGAGAAATTTTAAAGGAAGAAGATTTCCTGTTAAATCCAGGAATGCTTTTTAAATGTCAATTCCAAAACTTTCTAAATTCCGGAAAAGTATTTTTTTAAAAAGCTATAAAATTTTACAAAAACTACTTGCCTATAAGTAACATAAACGTTACCTTGCATTATGAAAGCCAAAGAGGTAATAAAGCTTATTCAGAAAGAGGGTTGGTTTTTTGAGAGGCAGGCTGGAAGCCACAAAATATTCAAACACCCAACAAAGAAAGGGATAGTTGTAATTCCTGATCATGGCAAAGAGGATATAAGAACCGGAACACTTCAATCAATTTTGAAACAAGCAGGTTTAAAATAAACCAACTCAAAAAAAATTAAAATACTTTAAAAAATATAAAATGAAAACATTGCAAGTAATAATTGAGAAAAGTGATAACGGCCTCTATGGTAGAATTGAAGGCCGTAAAAGTTATTTACCTGTTACTTTTGGCAACTCTACAAGAGAAGTGCTACAAAACCTTAAAGAATTAATAAAGGATTACCAGAAGCATGAAAAAAACGGCGATAGCTTTTGGTTAAAACTGGACATAAAAAAATTGCAATTCGAAATGGTTTACGATTTACAGGCCTTCTTTAGTGAATACGATTTTTTAAACGCATCAGCAATTGGCCGCCATGCTAATATGAATGAATCGTTAGTACGCCAATATGCTACTGGTAAAAAATATCCTTCGGTAGAACAAGCTAAGAAATTAGAAGATGTTATCCGAAGCCTTGCAAAAGAATTACATAAAGTTTCATTGTATGCCGAAGCATAATCTAATTAATAAGTAAACGGATTAATTAATTTATTTTTTTAAATCATCTAAAACAGGCGCTTTTATTCCACTGATTTCAATTTGCTTCTTTACGTTTTGCTGTTCAAAAATAGCTATGTTGTTTATCCCTTTCTTCAGCCAACAACCCGGCAGATACAAGGTTTGCTGCGGCCCTACATTCCAATATCGGCCTAAGTTGTAGCCATTTACAAAAACAATTCCTTTTCCCCATTTACGCACGTCTAAAAATGTGTCACCGGTTTTTGATAAAGTAAAAGAACCGGTATAAATAACCGGCTGATCTCTTACGTAGTTGTTTGGATATGATTTTAAAGCGGGTTCGTGTTCCATTGGAAAGCAATACATTTCCCAATTATTTTTTATCTCATTGCTATCAATAAAAACGGGGCTTATAATTCCTTTCAGGTTGTGAATTATTTCTGCCCCGTAATTGATTCGGCCCATATTTTCTACAAGAATATCTAAAGTTGCGTTTGACGGAATATCAATACTACACGAGTAATTATTACTGTTGCGATTTAATTCACCAATCTTTTTCCTGTTCACATAAATCAGCGCATAATCTCTCAGGCCTTTTATTTCCAACTTTCCTTTTATAGCATTTACAAACTTCCTGCTATATAAAACATAGCCGTAACCCTGGTTTAAATCTTCAAATGTTTCAGGCGTATCATTTATAACAGGCTTCATTTTTTCTTTCAACGAAAAAAGATCAACTGATTTAGTTAATTGAATTGAAGGAATTTCAATTACAGGAATCGCTGCAGGTATCGATGGAATTGTATAAGAAACATTTTGCCGAAATAGTTTGCGAAGGGCTTTATATTTTGGAGTTGCCCATCCGGCTTCGCTTATAGGCGCATCATAATCGTAGCTGGTAATGTCAGGTTGAATGTTGTGCTCCCTATCATAATTTGCGCCACTCATAAATCCAAAATTTGTTCCGCCATGTATCATATAAAAATTAAATGAAACACCGGTCTTCAAATATTTTTCAGTTTGAGCAACGACATTTTCTGTTGAAACTTTTTGAAAAGGTTCTGCCCAATGATCTAACCAACCCGGATAAAATTCCCCTATCATATAAGGACCTGCACCGCTGTGATATTCATTAACTACTTTTTTTAGATTATCAATATCATCTTCTCCGTTTGCAGTTGGTAAAGCGCCGGAAATAGTGCCACCATTAAACAACGAACTTCCATCAGAGGTAAACAAGGGAACATTAAATCCAGCTTCAATCAGTTGTTGCTTAATGGCAGCGCTATATGCCTTATGGTTTTCCATGGAAATATCTTTTCTCTGCGCGACATAGGAACCAAATTCATTTTCTGCCTGTATCATTATAATCGGGCCTCCGTTGGTTACCTGCAAGTTTTTTATTTGACCGGCAAGCTCATTAATATAGTTGCGGCATGAATCCAAAAACGGTTTATTGTACGAACGGATAACCAAAGATTTTTCTTTCTCTAACCACCACGGGTAGCCGCCAAATTCCCACTCGGCACATGCATACGGCCCGGGCCTGATAATTACCATTAAACCTTCCTTACCTGCCAGCTTTATAAATTCAGCAAGATTCCTGTTGCCGGTTTTGAAATTCCAAACACCAGGTGCAGTTTCATGATAATTCCAGAATACATAAGTACAAACTGTATTCAACCCCATTGCCTTGATCATTTGTAATCGCTGACGCCAGTAAGCTTTGGGTACTCTTGCGAAATGCATTTCACCGGAATGAATTTGAATTGCCTTTCCATCATATAAAAAATTACCATCCTTTATTTCAAACGTATGTTTTTGCTGACCGAAACATGCAATTATTATTGTCATTAGCAGGCATGGTAATAAAATAAGTTTCTTCATAATGACATAAAAAAACGCCGGAAAAAAATAAAAAAGTGAAAAAGAGTGACTACAACTATTCAAACTTAAGCAAATCAGGAGGTAACTTTATGTGCAAACGATTGCGCTTTTTTAAACAATGCCGTTAGTATCCTTAAAAAATAATTGTGTTTTGTAAACTTATTGTGCAAAAGCCAATGCCTCCTTATATTACAGGTACGAGTTCAATATCTCTTAACCATTAAAAAATTATTCATACCCATTCTTTACAACAATCTGCTCATTTGGCTTCATTTCTATTTTTAAAATACCATCTTTAAATAAAAATTTCTTTTTAGCATTACTGAGATAGAAAGTTTTAAATGGCAATTTCAATTGCAGTACATTATTCTTTTCTGAAAATATTTTGACTTCACCCGGTATTCCGTTTTCTTTTTTTGCTGAAATTAAAAACGCACCTTCAGCTCTGAGCTTTGTGAAAGAGATATTTTTCCAGCTTTGCGGTATTGCAGGAAAAACTTCTATGACTCCATTGTGATTTTGCAAAAACATTTCCTGTATACCTTTCGCAAATGCAAAGTTTCCTTCTAAAGTAAAAGGCCTGTAAGTGTATCCTGAATATTGCCCGCCTTTTTGATCACCATTCAAATGAAAGCTATTGATAGAACAAAAGTTAGTCGCAAATATTTTCAACATTTTTGCGGCGCTGTCTCCTTCTTTTGCTCTTGCATACAAATTAGCCATCCAGCTAAACGAGTAGCCGCACCATTCACGTGTTCCTTTTTCTTCAATATGGTACAATGAATTCTGAATAATATTTTTATCATTTTCATTTTCAACATCAAGCAGACCTAACGGATAAATTGCCATGTAAGGCGACATGTGCCTGTGTGATTCATTAAGATTTTCACCGGGGCCAATGGTGAGACCCGTTTCATTTATATTTAATGCAGGTAGTAATAATTTTTCTTTTTCAATTTCAACAGAATGCTTGCCTGTAACTGCTTCTATAACTTCTGAATATTCAGTGTAAAAAGATATAACTAACGATAAATCATAATTTGTCCATTTATTAAACCATGCATTTATACTATTATCATGAATCTCAGGGCTTGAGCTTAATGGCAATTTATATTTGTGTGTAACAGGATCTATTTTCAAGATTTTATTAAAATACTGATGCACTTCATCAAAGTAAGGTTTACACTTTTCAAGTAAAAAATTTTTATCCATTGAATATTTCCATTGCCAATAAAAATATTGCGCCAGCCATGCAACGGTTGTAGGGCTCATAGAATATTGTATCCAACCACCCATTTCTTTTCCACTGATAGTAGTTACTCCCGGAACATTCAATCCATTTATTCCAAAATAATTTTTTGTCCATTTTTTATTTTGATCTTTTACTCTCCAAAGCCAGTTAGTAAATGACTGTGCTTCCTCCAAATGATTGGAAGAATATAAAGGCCAGTAACTTAATTCAGTATTTAAATCGTTATGAATATCACCTTTCCATGGCGGTAGATTTCCATTGTCTGCAGTCCAAATAGCCTGTAAAGAAATTGGCGGCGTATTATTTCTTGCAACACAACCAATCTTATATAATTCAAGGTAGTATTGCTTTTCAAGAATACTGTCAGGGAGCGAAACAGCAGATTTATTCCAAAAATTATTCCACCATTTTATATGTGAAGCCCAACCGGTCGGCTCTTTTGCTGCAGGATTTAATGGTGGTAAAATTGCTTTTTTATTTATACTAATCGTCCAGGATCCGATTATGTTTTTAGGAGAAAATCTTTTCCACTGAACCAACACTTCATAATAACCATCCCATGTTGGCTGATGGTAACGGACACTATTAGACGTTTTTGTTATCGTGCCTTTTTTATACCCAAGCGTTTGCAAACCGGCCCCTGAATGACTATTGTCATCGATGCTACTTAATTCAGAATTATAACCTGGAATTATTAATTGGGGGATAAAATTATTTTCGTGTATGCCTCCCTGTTGTTCAGGCAAATTTTCAAAACCAAAATATCCTATTTCATTTATTGCATGAACATAATTGTTGAATACCACGCCGTTTTCAAATTTTATTACACTTAATGCTGTTTTAATATCGAGCTCATTTGAAATTACTTTTCCAAAAGAAGTGCAATTAAATTCTAATGCAGCTCCCGGAATTTTTGTCGGCGCAGGATAAGTGTCGTATGGATCATCGCCCATCTTTTGTACGGTGTCGTATTCGCTTTTATTTACCTGCTCAACAACCCATCTGAATTTTAATTTATCAATCTTTGGCATTGGCCGGTCATCCCAAAGATTAACCCTATCTAATGATATCCTGATGTTATCACCCTTTTGCCAAATCAATGCACCGAGCCAGCCGTTACCTAATGGAATGCCTTCATCCCAGCGCCTGGCAAGTGAATCGAATTTTAAATTATGCTGAGGTTTTGGTTGTGCTTCAGCGATCGTGAAATAAAAAATTGAAAAGAGTGTAAATGAGAAATAAAGAAATTTATATCGCAAAGTTTTACCCAATGCATTTATTTTTTTATTAAAAGATATTGTGAAAGAACGCGATAATTTTCATCAGTTTTTACAGTATTAGAAACTGGACTATTGTTACCATCAAAAACATTGATGCACCATTTTATTATTTCATTACTTGGGTCTTTCTTTAATTTTTCTTCAAGATAATTTTTTGCATCTTCATTCTTCCCGGATTTTTCCAAAGCCCATGCGGTGACAACAGCATTAGGCTCAGAAAAATTGC
>JBEPVC010000148.1:0-5778 GCA_041691235.1 Chitinophagaceae bacterium | reverse complement strand
GCCCGATATACAAATGACAAAATCCACGAATTTTTTGCATTCCATACATTTGACCGGCTTTCTCTTCAAAGCGACGAAGTAAAAGCATTAGCTCATACCAATACAAGTAAGTTTCTTTTGTAAACTTTGTAGCCAAGTTTAAAAATTTTAGGCGGCAAAGATAGGGTAAAAAGTGTTGAATAGTAAACGCGAAATCATGAAATGATTTTATAAAAAGTATTTAGATTCCTGGTTTATATGAAAACAAAAACCGGCAAAAAGCCGGCTTGTTTTCTAAAGACTTTATAAAAAATACTTATTTACTTAACACTATGTAACGCCAGCTGTTCTTCATTAATTATTTTATCAACAACCTTTACTGTTTCGTCAATATAAATATCGTTGCCAATGCGTTTAAGGAACTGTTTATTTTTTGCAAGTTTATCTTTATCACTTGCCAATTCTAGAGAATCTGCAACGATGTTTTTTACAGTAAGATCAAGCGGCAGCTTTGTAAAATCTTCTAATTGCTTGGAAGTTGCTTTTATCTGGTTTATTTTCTCGCGATATTTATTGATGTTGAGCGGTGTCTCTTTGTCGTTATATTGATCAAGAGTGTTCACATCATCTCTTATTCCCTTAAAAGTTGTGCTCTGGTTTAAATCTTTGTTCGTTTGGCTTATAACCGAATTAAAACTATAACCCGGATTCCACACTGTATAATCTGCTTTTGGAATTTCATCCCAGCTTAAAGCATCCGGATTATCTTTTTCACGGAACTTTACATTTTCCAGCCTGTCAGGAATTATTATATCAGGCACGACACCACGAAGTTGCGTTGCACCGCCACTAATACGATAAAATTTTCTGAAAGTAAGCTTAATATCTCCAAGCCCTTCAGTAGGTTTGCTAAACAAAGCATTTTCCGATTGAGGATCTAATGAGATACTTCTTTGAACTGTGCCTTTGCCATATGTAGAAGTACTTCCTATGATAATACCACGGTGGTAATCCTGAATAGCTGCGGCAAATATTTCGGAAGCTGAAGCACTTAATTCATCAACCATTACTGCTAGCGGGCCGGTGTATAAAACATCTTTATCGTGATCGTTTAAAATATTGGCCTTTTCATCACGACCTTTTACCTGGCATATAGGACCATCTTTAATAAAGAGCCCGGCCATATCAACAACATCATTTAATGATCCACCGCCATTGCCGCGAAGATCAATCACAATACCATCCACATTTTCCGCCTTAAGCTTTTCTACTTCTTTGGCAACATCTGTTGCAGATCTCCTTGCAGAAGGATCATCGAAATCTGCATAAAATTCGGGCAAATAAATATACCCTACTTTATGTGCTCCCTCATTTACTATTGCGCTTTTTGCAAAGGTATCATCGAGAGAAATTTTGTCTCTTATAATTGGAACTACTTTAATGCTTCCGTCAGCTTTTTTAAGTGTAAGCCTTACTTCAGAACCTTTGAGCTCTCCACGAATCAGCTTTACTGCATCGGTGACTGCATAGCCGGTTACGTCAACCGGTGCTCCGGCACCTTGTGCGATTTTAATAATTTCATCTTCCGGCTGAATGTCACCTGATTTCCAGGCTGGACCACCGTTTATTAAACTTGCTATTTTAATTTTTCCATCATCATCTTTCAGTTGTGCACCTATACCAAAAAATGTTCCGCTGAGCAACTCATCAAAACTTCTTTTATCTACCGGCGCAAAATATGTAGTGTGCGGATCCATGCTGCTTGTGATTGCATTTACGAAATCACTGAACATATCATCAGGAGTATTGTGATTTTTAAGCGTTGAGAAATACCTATCCATTTGCCTGGCAACAATTCCACGTGCTTCGCGCTCAAGAGTAGAATCTGCTTTCCATGGCGTATTTACTTTGGAGACTGAATCTTTGCGCTTATCCCTGTCATCCTGTAAGTCAACAAATCTTCCAAGCACAAGATATTTCAGGCGCTTTCTTCCGTAGTCATATCTTTCTGTTTCTGTTGCCGGAAAACTTCTCTTATCTCCATCAAGCTGTAACGATTCGTCTTTTGAAAAATCGAAAGGCTTTGAAAGTATTTCTTTATAAAAACCGGCAACTTCGTTTAGCCTTGCCAGGTAGGTTTTGCTCACAGCGTAATAAGATTCCAGCGGCGATCCGTGAATTTCATCATCAATCTTGTCATCATATTTTTTGAATTCATCTATATCTTTCTGGTAAAAGATAAATTTATCAGGATCAAGCGATTCCTCATACTTCTGCAATACCTCTTTTGAAAATTTATCATCTATTTTTTTGGGGCTGTAATGTCCCTGTTCAAGAACAATTCCCACGTTCCTCAGAATTTTCTCATATTTCGTTTTAGGATTATCATTTGAGTGGTCTCCCCTGCCCATTACGCCATAGGTTATAAACAAGCCCGCACAGATAAGTACAAGAAGTACCGGTAAAAATTTTTTACTCATAATAAATTTCATTATAGGATTCATACGTAAAAATAAAAGAAAATAAATTTTACTCTTAAAATTAGCATGTTTAATTAACAAAGGTTTTGTATAATATATGGACGGTTAATTTTAGAAATTATTGTATTAGCTCTTACAAAAAATTGTGATATGTGCAAAAAAAGTCCTGCATAGCTGCAGGAAAATTTTTTGGGTGGATGATGGGGCTCGAACCCACGACCCTCAGAATCACAATCTGATGCTCTAACCAACTGAGCTACAACCACCGTTTTCGAGGTGTCAAAATTAATCAAAAAATTAAACTAAAAACAAAACAATTGGCTTAACTGTTAGTTATTATATTGATTACCATTCATACATATTTAGAAAACTCTTTTTAAATTTCTTGTGACATTTGCGCATATTTTTAAAACTAAAGACGTCTAAGACTCACGACGACAATAAAATTTTAACATGAGAAATATTTACATAGCCCTATTTGCGTTGTTTATCTCCCTTAATGTTTCGGCACAGTTTCCGTCTGCAGGCAACCGCGGTGGCCAAAGCATGAATATTGGTCATTTTTATGGCAAGGTGCTAGACGCCAATACCGGTAAGCCTCTTGAAGCAGCTTCAATTCAGCTTACGCAAACAAAAATGGATACTGCAATAAAGAAACGAAGGGAATATGTTGTAGCCGCTTTACTGACTAATAAGAAAGGCGACTTCAGTATTGACAAGCTTCCTGTTATTACAACTTACCAGCTTTTAATTACAGCCATTGGATATGCTCCTTATAATGAAAAGGTAAACTTCAACTTAAAAATGAACGGCGGCGATATGAGCCAAATGCTTAATGCCGTTGATAAAGATTTGGGAAATATTAAAATGGCAACAGATGCAAAACAATTAGAAGGTGTTGTTGTTTCTGCAGATAAAAGCATGTTACAAATGAATATTGACCGTAAAGTTTTTAATGTAGATAAAAGCCTTACGAGTGCTGGTGGCACTGCCGTAGACGTGATGAAAAATGTTCCGTCGGTCAATGTGGATATTGATGGAAATGTTACTCTTAGAAATGCAACGCCGCAAATATTTATTGACGGGCGACCAACTACTTTAACGCTCGACCAGATTCCAGCAGATGAAATTGAAAGTGTTGAAATTATTACCAACCCTTCGGCAAAGTTTGATGCATCAGGCGGCGGATCAGGAATATTAAATATTGTTCTGAAGAAAAACAGGAAAGCCGGTTATAACGGAAATTTAAGATCTAATATTGATTCAAGAGCGCGCTTTGGTGTAGGTGCAGATATAAATATTAAGCAGGGAAAAATAAATTTCTTTGCCAATACAATGTACAATCAACGTAAATCGATAAGTACGCAAAGCACGCAGAGAGTTGACCATTTCGACGGAGTTACTGCTTCATTATCACAAAAAGATAAACCGGTAAGCACGGGCCACTTTGCATTTGGCCGTGCAGGCTTTGATTATCTTCCCGACAACAGAAATACATTTACGCTTGCAGGTGTAATAGTTAATGGACAATTTAATAGCGAGGATAACATTGATATAATGCGCGACAGCACTTTTACTAACAGTGTTACTAATGAGACAGGATTCAGAAATACAAATGGCAATTTTAGCTTTACCAACTATGGTGGCACATTTAGCTATAAACATAATTTTGCAAAGCCTAATAAAAATATAACAGCAGATGCAAATTATAATTATAGTAAAAACACAAACAGCAGTAATTTTTCCACACAATATTTTGATGAAAATAATACGCCAACATCGCCCTTATTACAACAGAGAATTGATGGTGGCGGCACTACAAAATATTTTACGGCACAAACTGATTATAGCGATCCAATAACCGATAAAATAAAACTTGAAGCTGGCCTCAGAGGCTCTGTGAGAAATTATAACAGCTTCAATGAAAATTTCTTTTACAATCCTTTGGCAAGTAAGTATGAATCTATTCCCGGCCTTGACAGCAGGTATAGGTTTAAAGACCAGGTGTATGCTGCATATACAACCTTCTCACAAAAAATAAACAACTTTACTTACCAGTTAGGCGGCCGCATTGAAAGCTCCAAATATTCAGGTGAATTACTTGATTCAAATAAAATATTCAAAAACACCTACCCTTTCAGCTTTTTCCCGAGTGTTTTCTTAACGCAAAAATTAAATGATAAACAGGATTTGCAATTAAATTATTCCAGGAAAATAAACAGGCCAAATTTCTTCCAGTTAATTCCTTATTATGATTATAGCGATTCACTAAATATAAGTCGCGGTAATCCTAATCTTGTTCCGGAGTTTACAAATCTTTTTGAATTATCGTATGATATTAATTTCAAAAATGGTAACAACATTATTGCAACTGCTTACTACCGGCAAACTGATAACCTGATTACGCGTTTTCAATACAGGGACAAAAATCCAAATCCTGCAAAGGGCGATTCAATATTTATAAATTCATATGCAAATGCAAGCAGTTCTAATGCATATGGCCTTGAGGTTACTTCATCCAATAAAATTGCGAAGTGGTGGACGTTAACTTCTAATGTAAATCTTTACAATTCAAAAATAAACGGCAATAATCTTGAAAGCGATTTGAGTAATCAAAAAGTAAGCTGGTTCGGAAAACTGAACAATACTTTTACTTTGCCGAAGAATTATTCTATTCAATTAACGGGAGATTATACCAGCAAAACAATTTTACCACCAAACAGGGGTGGCGGTGGCGGTGGAAGATTTTTTGGAGGTGGAGATCTTTCAACAGCCAATGGCTATACTGATCCGGTGTATGGTTTTGACATTGCTATAAAAAAAGAATTCCTGAAAGATAAAGCTGCTTCGTTAAGCTTAAGCATGAATGACATTTTCAGAACAAGGGTTTATCATACACACTCTTTATCCAATTTTTCTGAAACGATTTATTCCACCCAGGAAAATGAGCGCAGAAGAGATCCTCAGATGCTTCGGTTAAATTTTAACTGGCGCTTCGGTAAGTTCGATGTATCCTTATTTAAACGAAAAAATTTAAAAGGAGAACAGGAAGGAGTGCAAAATGGAATGCAAGGTGTGGGGCAATAAACACCCAATCTTTTTTAATCTCAAAAAATATTAAGTTATAAATATTTCATTCCGGATCTTTTTTATCGATGAGAACTCCTGACACAGGGAACTTTGATTTTGGCAAATGCCAATGGCATACTAATTGTTTAGTTTAATTTTTTTAACCTAAAACAATCGACATGAAAAAAATTTTTAACCGGCAGTCTTACATTTTTTTGTTTTCGTTTATAATGTTAAGCCTGGTGCAGGC